>NZ_JBFTQB010000930.1:0-2503 GCF_056398785.1 Paenibacillus sp. 01T422
ATATTGTATTTTACTCGATAATGTTTGGTATCCCTTCGTATTTGCAGCAGGTACGGCATTATAACGGACAAGAAGTAGGATTAATTATGCTATCGATTTCAGGATTCGGTATCCTCGTTACCCCCATAGTGGGCAGGTGGATTGACCGTTCCGGTTCGCGAACTCCACTGCTCGTTGGAACACTATTCGTTGTAGCTGGAACCTCCATGTTGTTAACCATACACGATAGCTCCACTCCGGCTTGGATTTTTGTCTGCTTATCTGTGCTTGGCATCAGCAACGGGTTTCAGAATCTCGGGCTGCAAACAGCCCTGTATTCTTATGTCACAACAGCAGAGACGGGCATTGCCTCGGGAATGTTCATGACTTCGCGTTTTATGGGAACAATTCTATCCTCAAGCTTGCTCGGAACGGTTTTCAGCAGTCAAATCACAACCGAACACTTTCACAGTTTAATTATCGGGTGCGTTATTATCAGCGTGTTAATGCTACTATTGTCTCTTCGCATGTTTATTAGAGGGAGAAGCGGGACAGAGCAAGTCCAGTCCCAGTAGCTTTGTCATCAGGAATTGATACATAAGGAGGTTAGTGCGATGAATAGCAGCCATAGTAGCAACAACCAAACTGTAACCTTGGGTATGGGGTGCTTCTGGGGTCCTGACGCGTTGTTCGGGCAGTTGGCTGGCATCACAAGAACGCGTGTGGGATTTGCTGGAGGAACGACTGAGAACCCAACTTACAGACAGCTCGGAGACCACTCCGAGACCGTCGAAATGGATTTCGATTCCAGTATCGTGAGTTTGGAGACCATCCTAAATGTGTTCTGGAGCAACCATAATCCAGTCAATATAAATGATTACAAAGGCCGGCAGTACAGATCTATAGTGTTGTATCGCGACCCTAATCAGATGAGTATAATCCGCAAAGTCATGGCTAACGGCGAGGAACAAGGGAATGGACTACCTGACACCGAGGTTGCTCCTTTTACCGGCTTTTATCCTGCTGAGGACAGACATCAGAAATATTATTTGAAACGGTATCCCGATGCGCTCGATAAGCTGAGAACCCTAATCCCAACTGATGAAGAACTGACCAACGCGACCTTGGCTGCAAGGTTGAACGGACTGGCGAAAGGTTATACGAATATGGATAAAATCATCAATGAAATCCGGACCTGGCTGATTAGCGCTGAGGAGCAAGAGGAGATCATTCGACTAATTAGACGAATAAAATGGTAGAAGCAGTGGAGGGCATCTTCATAGAGAAAAGGCAGCTGATCTATTGAGATTGGCTGCCTTTTTCCTGTTAATTCGTATAGGTATTCTTCACTCGTTTTGAATTGATAAAGTAGGGGATCCATATTAGACATGTGACCAATGCTTTGACAATATTTCTACCTTGCTCCCCCATAAGTTCGTGAGTAGCCATTTCCTCAATAGAATTTGAAATAAAATAATAGCCAATATTAGCAACAAAGTTAATCAGATAGAAATTGATCACCATATATTTCAATAATTTCTTTCTTTTAAAAACAAGATAACCTAGGAATACTGGAAAAATCACATAAAATAAGTTCAAAACAGTTTCATAGATGATTAAAAAAGAATATTTCCAGTTTTCTTCATACAGTTGGGACAAACGTCCACTTTGGTAAACGGGCATTATCGTTTCTATCAAATAGTATAAGGAGTTTCCAAAAGTTAATAAGAAGCCTAACGTTACCAAGTAAAGCCAGCCTCCAAAACCATATGGCTTAGCTTTTTCCACTAAAGGTGGCAATATTTCTGCCGTGTTATCCATTTTTATCGCTAAATCGTTTTCTGTGTTTGTCATTGAGTCACCTATCTGTTTTCTCCATTGGCTGGTGGAATTTGTTGTTATATTTTGAGAATTAATAATAGTATTCGTCACTTTTCTAATTAGTCCTCCTTGTACTGATCTTCTCTCTAGCGATAATTGTGCTGTTAGCGATGTAGCGGCGGATAAAAGAAAACCACCCTACGATGGTTAGTCGTAAGGTGGTATAAATCAATTAGCAATAGACCTTAATCCATTATTGAATCTATTTGTCGAGTAGTTGTTCCGTTCGTCATCCAAATGGCAAAATGCAAGGGATTATTATAACCATAAGTATACAAATTCAAACTTAAAGGATTATCAATCTGCCCCTCATAGTTATCTTCATAATCCTATTAAATTTCAATAAATATTTCCAAAATAATTATTTTTAATAATTTATTTATAAATATTACATAAACACTCAAAAGTAGATTGTTTTATAAATTTTATTTAGATAAGTTACAATAAAGCTCGTCCCATCCACATACTAAAACAAAGAACCGCAATTGTTTGCGGTTCTTTGTTTTAGTATGTTTTTTTAAGCTCTAATAAAAGAACTGTCTTTATGCTGTCCCAAGCCTACTAAACCAGCTACCCCTGCCGACTATATCCATTGCCAATTCCGGGAAAAGGGAATGGCCGCGACACATATCCCGTATAGGAG
>NZ_JBFTQB010000931.1:0-5406 GCF_056398785.1 Paenibacillus sp. 01T422
GTGTAGTAAGAAGATTCGGAAGCGTCCTGTACTTATCATCTTGCGGCAGTGGTTCCACCTCGAACACATCTACTGCGGCGCCGGCGATCCAGCGGTTCTGCAAAGCCTCGGCAAGCGCTTCTTGATCTACGATCGGTGCGCGAGATGTATTGATCAGATAAGCGGATGGACGCATATGCTTGAGCTCCGCCGCGCTGATTAGCCCTCTTGTCCTGTCGCTTAAAACAAGGTGAATCGACACAAAGTCGCTGTTCTCAAGCAGCTCCTCCTTAGAACTAGCCAATCTCACGCCAACTTCGTCGGCCTTCTCTTGTGTTAAATTCTGGCTCCATGCCACGACGTCCATGCCGAACGCTTGACCGAATTTGGCAATCTTGGTGCCAAGTTTCCCAAGGCCCAGTACGCCAAGCGTCTTGCCGTACAAATCTGTTCCGATCGTGCTCTGCCACTGACCACTGCGAATTGCGTTATGCTCTTGCACGATGTTGCGAGCGAGCCCAAGAACCAAAGCCCAAGTGAGCTCAGCAGTTGCGTTGCCTGCTCCACCCGTTCCGCAAACGGTAATGCCTTGCGCAGCAGCAGCGTCCAGATCGATGGAGGCATTCCGCATACCTGTAGTGACTAACAGCTTCAAATGGGGAAGCCGCTTAAGTAGGGATGCGCGGAAAGGAGTCCGTTCGCGCATAATCACAACAATTTCGCAGTCGGCGATTAGTTCGACAAGCTCATCCGGTGACTCGATATGCTGATTGATGCTCTTGACCTCCACTTGGTCCGTAATCGGGGACCAATCCGCAGCAGTTAAAGCCACTTGCTGGTAGTCATCTAGAATTGCGCAGCGAAGTTTCATTATGTAATTGCCTCCTTCATTGTACATGTAAGTATACCAATTTCAAGTATATTCCTGTCGTGAGTGGCATGCAAACTGTACGCGTTCTTGACGTTCATTTCCTCACGGAGAAGAGACACTGACGGCCATATCGTCAGTGTCTCTTCTTTTTTATCTATTTCCTGTTACTGTCAGCGGAGATATCACCCAATCAGGTGAAGCGCCTCGCAAACCTATACGCCCGTTAAGAAACGCATTCGGGTCTGTCCAGCTCAAGAGAGGCTCTTTACTCGTATCTATAAAAACAGCAATCGTCGTTCCCTTCAGCTTCACAGTCACCTTTCGGGTTTCGCCAGGTTCAAAAGCTAGAGAGCCGGTTGCCTCTTCCACAGCATTTTCATAGCTCACCCGACTTAGTTTGACCTTGTTGTTATGAAACGCAAGGGCATAACCCATGAAAGCATCTTTGACCTGGTCTTTGAATTCCGACTCATTCGTCGTCCGCAGCAGAATGCCTGCCTCGTCCGTTGTCGCTTTTTTCATTGTCAGATCAAAGCTGACGGTATAATCCGCCCATCCCCATTCGCCACCAAAGCGATTGGCAATTCCTACTGCCGCCGGCTTGATGACCGACTGTTCCGGCGCTGGCACGTTCAGATTCGCTTCCACATACCTTAGCGTGATCTCACCTTTGTCCTGGCGCAGAGACAGCCATTGTGTCCCTTTCTTCAACTCAAACACCCCGATTGGTATTTTCGTCCAATCCGAATCAGCTGCAAAGGAAGAGGAATCGAGTTTTACTTTCTTCGTCGCCCCATTCGTTTCCACCAATAACGTTGATCCTGCCGACGATTTGGATACATTCACAGCTAGCAAATAGCTGCCGTCCTGACGAATATTGACCGGGTAGCTAAGTCCATCGCCTTTGCCAGACAAGATCACGGCATCACTGCCGTCCGGTGTAATTCCGGAACGGATGCCCGGATGCCCGTCTTGAACACCATGAACAGCTTCCATCGTGCCGGGCAGCGGTTTGATCACTTTCTGATCGCTGCTGCCATGCGATTCATTAGAAAAAGCCGTAAAATGCAGGAGTGGCTGCGTTGCTAGCGGCCACATATAACCGATGCGGCCAGCTCCCGCCGCCACACTGGACTGCTCGATCTTGAGCAGCCCGTCCCAGTAGATCATCGTACCTGATCTTCCCGTTTCGACGCGAATGGTATGCAGCTTCGTAAGATCGGTGCCCTTAGGCAGCTTCTTAGTGGAAACAACCGTCTCGCTGCCGTTCACGCGATGAATGAGTGAGAGCTCCATCGACGCTCCAGTTATGCGCGCCGACCAGTAAATCTCGGAATTCCGGCATTTGARGTGCTTCCTGCGGCGTTCCATGCGTCGGCCCAAGAACATACATCTTATCGCCATTAAATACAAGGCGATCCATGTTTAGCTTACGGACCGGTGGTCCTTCCGCAGAACGTCCAATCAGATTGTGGTAGACGATGTAATAAGAATCTAGATTAGGTCCCATAATCGTTGCGCT
This sequence comes from Paenibacillus sp. 01T422, assembly GCF_056398785.1. Taxonomy (NCBI): domain Bacteria; kingdom Bacillati; phylum Bacillota; class Bacilli; order Caryophanales; family Paenibacillaceae; genus Paenibacillus; species Paenibacillus sp. 01T422. The sequence goes on from NZ_JBFTQB010000931.1 coordinate 2,373, forward strand.
ATGACCAAGTCCATTGAAATCGTTCGCTGTAGAAATCAGGATTGGATTATTCTCAGGAATGGTATATGCACCAGTGGGAGAATCATGATTCACACCGTAATTAACGCGATAGCCTTTGCTAAAAACATGATTGCCCGTGTAAGTTATGAAATAACGTCCATTTCGCTTGATGATCATTGAACCTTCCGTCCAATGACCAAGTGAGGCGTTCAACTGTTTGCCTGCTTCAATTGTATATGGATCGGACATCGAGCTTATCATAATGCCGCCGAATTTCGCGTGAGTGAAATACCACTTCTCATCATCATCGATRAAGACAGATCCATCAATCGTGTAGCCGAGATTATCTGTCTTTTTAACGAAAGGTCCTGTAGGTTTATCGCTTTGCAAAACGTAATGTCCCTTGCCCGCTGGAGAAGTGTACATGTAGAACGCTCCGTTCCAATAGACAACCTCCGGCGCATACGCGCCTTCACTAACGGGTTCCTCTGTAACCAACCCTTCATAGCGCCAATTCACTAGATCATCCGAACTCCAAGCCTTAACGCCGACTCTCCTGTCCTTGGTGCTGCAATACAGGTAGTATTTACCGTTAAAGCGCAGAACGTAAGGATCTCCAATGCCGTAATCCTCCCATTCTTGATCCAAGACAAGGGGATTCTGATAGGTTTGACCCAAGGCTACCTCCATCCTGTTCGCCTCCTCACTCCCCCTAATTTGGGGCTGCATAGCAACAACCACAATGACAAGGATAACAGCACTCACAGCCAACGCTATGAGCCATGCTTTTTTATACCATCGCATTTGGTTAGCTTTCACTCCCATTAGCGAGTAATTTCTAATACATAAACAGACGAAGCTCTCAATGAACAGGTCACTTGCGATTTCAAAATCGGCATATCATGGGCTTTGCAGACCACGTTGTCAGGATGTTGCGCATCGTTGATGCTTTCATAGTGATCCGCAGTGACTTCCAGCAATCGGGCTGTGCCCGTTTCAACAAAACTATCAAGCTGAATATCCGTAATCGTGTCCTCGAGACTTCGATTTACTATAAAAATCGTCAGCTTATCTCCCTGAGTACTCGTACAAGCCACGACATCCAAATTCGGCAGAGCATCCAAGTGTGGGATATGGATGGGGCTATTTACCTCAAAACTTTCGCAATCGGTCTGAGTTTCAATCACATAACCTAAGTCACGGTTCGCATACATCTTCATGACATAATAGGTCGGCGAACCATATACGGTTAACGAATTTTCACTTCTTCCGGAAGATTTCCCTCGAAACTGGTCCGCATAGAAATCCCCTACCCTTATACAACCGCCAAGCCAGCCATTCACTAGGTCGGAGAAGCTGCCGATCTCAATCAAATCGCTATTTCGAATAAATTCATTCAAATTCGCTGCATTCGCCACAGCTGCTTCAAGTGTGTGTTCATTAGGCAGACCCTTGCGAATTGTGTTCGGATAATACATCGTGTTGTATTCCGTTATCGCCAATTTAATGTGGGCATAGCGCTCTGATGAATCGAACAGTTCCCGCGATTGACGCACGGTTTCTCTTGTCATTTCGGGATATGAAACAATGGCCTTATAACGCTCTTCGCTTAGCGTACGATGATTCATCCCAAAACGATTGCATCCGTGATACAAGTGCAAGGTTAAGAAATCAATATGCTCAGCGGCTTGCGCTAGCAATGTTTTGTTCCAATCCATCTTGTCATCGCCGCAAGCCAACAGCTTAATATTAGGATCGGCTGCTTTCATGGATTCAGCAAATCGCAGGTACCGTTCTGCGAACTGCTCTGCCGTGCAATGGCCAACTTGCCATGCTCCCCATACTTCATTCCCGATCTCCCAATATTTCACGCCATACGGCTCAGGATGTCCATTAGCTGCGCGAAGTTGCCCCATCGGTGTATCCACACCGCCATTGCAATATTCAATCCACTCTGCCGCTTCTTCTGGAGTACCCGACCCATCATTCACACAGATGAGAGGCTCTACCTTCAATTCCTGGCAAAATGCAATAAACTCGTCTGTACCGAAATATTTATTCGTCCATCCTCCCCATGCTTCATTAATGACTGCTGGGCGCTCATAGACAGGTCCAACATTACCAACGCTATCGGAAGGGAGCAGCGAAATATGATCCAGCCAAAGCATCCCTGTAGAAACATGATCGAGCCAACGTGCATGATCCGAAGGTACATATAATCTGAATTCTGCATGTTCACAATCTCGCTGTACCCGGAGACGCGTTTCATAATGCTTCCAATTATGACTCTCTATTTCAATTCGTGCTTGCCCCAACACTTCGCCATTCGTTGCATCTACAATCTCCACTACTACAAATTTGATTTCCACAGAAGCTCTTGCATACAGCGCGAGCGAATAGCCATGTTGATCTTGTTTCACGGCAATGGCTTGATTAATCCCTGCATATCCCTCGTCATCACTAAAGATTCTAATCCGTTGACTATGTCCAGAATGACGCGCAGCCGCTGGTTCAAGTCCATATAGCGTGCTTTTCCCATTTGTATAAGGACGCCAGCTTCCAGAAAGCCCTCTATACGCTTCATCCATACTTTCAAAATCCATATCTCTCAAAGGATAAGCTAACATCACATCCATATGGTCACGAATATCCTCCACAAAATGACCGAACAAATACGGATTAATTTTGCTAGTACCGACTTGATGTGTATTCAATTGAATTCTAGCTCTAGATTGCACCATAAAAGCAACGCTTCCTTTCACTATCTATCCTTTTAATGAACCAATCATAACGCCCTTCACAAAATGCCGCTGTACGAACGGATACATCAACAATACTGGCAAACTGGAAATGATAATAACCACATATTTAATGCTTTCTGCCAATAACACTTTGGACTCCAACCCTACATTACTGTCGGCTGCATCCGACGAACTGACCATGAGCACTTCACGCAACACGAGCTGTAACGGGTACAAATCCTTGCTGCGAATATAAATTAGGGCATTAAAGTAGGAATTCCAATGACCTACCG
>NZ_JBFTQB010000932.1:0-2485 GCF_056398785.1 Paenibacillus sp. 01T422
GTTGTAGGTATACTTCATACGCAAACCGAGGAGAATTTTCCGCGTTTCGGAGATTTTTGTTGGGAAACCTACGCCAAGGTGAATCAAGTTTATAAAACACAACCAGAGTTAGTCGAGCAGCGTTCTGTGGTGCTTCATGCCATTGAAAGCGGGACATCGAATCTTGCTTGGATGGGCGCACTGGTAGCGGAGCGAATTGTACGTGAGCAGTTGGAGGAAATGAAACAATTCGGTATCACTTATGATGTGCTGGTTTGGGAAAGCAGTATTGTTCGTGCAGGATTTTGGGATACAACCTTCGAACTGCTCAGCAAAACGGAGATGTTTCACAAAGTGACAGAAGGAAAATTGGCAGGCTGCTGGGTGTTGAAAAACCTCGATGAAGGGGGAGAAACGCCAGCAGACAGCCAAGATTTTCAAGGGGATAAAGTGCTTGTTCGTTCCAATGGCATTCTCACCTACACAGCGAAGGATATCGCTTATCACCTGTGGAAATTTGGTCTTTTAGAAAATGATTTTGTATATAAAAAGTGGGAAGACGGCTTATGGTCAACGGCTGCCCAAGGAGGCAAGAAAACCATTGGGCAAGCAGATATGGTCATTAATGTCATTGACTATCGTCAGCAGTATCCGCAAGAAATGGTGAAGCTGGCCCTTGAAGTTCTTGGGTATGAGCAGCAGGCGAGCCAGCTCAAGCATGTAAGCTACGGCGTTGTATCGCTGAGTCCTGATACAGCGGCGGGGCTTGGCCTGGATACTTCCGAAGGTAAAAGCTCCTATGCGATGTCAGGTCGTCAAGGCATTGGCATTAAAGTCGCCGACCTTCTTGATCGCATGGAGAAAGTCATAGATGCTAAGCGTTCAAGAAAAGCGGGAATATCCAGCAGATCCATCGCCGCGGCCTCGATCCGTTACTATTTGCTGAAGTATCAGCTGCAAACGGAAGTGATTTTTGATCTGGAGCAGGCAACAGAGGTGACTGGAAATACTGGCGTTTATTTGCTTTATGCCTACGCAAGAGCGAACCGTATTCTGTACAAAGCGAAGAAAGATGATCGTTTGCAAGCGATTGAAGCCAAGTTTAATGGAACCCTATTGGAAGATCAGGAATACCAGCTGCTGAGGCATATCGCTTACTGGCCGGAAACTTTGGAGAATGCCACCTCGCAATTGGCTCCTAGCTTGATTTGTCATTACGCGTTTGAGTTGGCATCCCTGTTCAATCATTTCTATAGTGCTTGTCCGGTATTAAAAGGGAGCGAAGAAAGTATCTCCCACCGTTTATGGATCACACAAACGGTGAAGGCCACTCTACATGAAGCGCTTGAACTGCTTGGCATGCCGACTCCTAAGCGATTATAAGGATCTTTTTATATAGGCTATTGTGCTCCCTCTTATGTACCAGCGGATACAGCCTGTCAGCACGCTGCATATGCTACAGCAATACACAGCGTTGTTTTGTATGCAGCGCAAATCAAACAAAAAATCGAGCTATAGCAGCGGAAAAACAAAAGTGAGAGTAAGACAATCCGCGAGCGCAACGATTGGTCAAGGAGGGAACTCGATCTCGGTGAATGCTTCTGAGGTTGGCGTCGTCCGCATCCGTCCCTAAAAATGCAACAATAGCTTTCTGATCTGGATCAAATGCGGTACAATAGGAATATTCGTGCCAATATGAATGATTCAGGAGGCTTTTACCACAATGACAGAAAAAGAGATCGAAACACAAACCGAAGAAAATAACGCACAAGATTTGGAACAAGAGCAGGCCCAGATCATTATGACTTGGTTTCAGCACATGAACGAAGTTATGAAGGCGCAATTTCCCGAATATGAAGTCGATGGGCAAATCGGAAATAATCCGACGTATGGCCCGATGTTTGCTTTTACACTTAAAAAAGATGAGAAGTCCACGTCATGTGGGTTTTTCTTAAATGAAATTATGAGAAATTTCCAAACAAATCCGAATGCTGGACTCTGGCTTTCTTCCTTCTTTGTGGACTTGTTGAGAAGCCCGGAGAACCATCCACTTCCTAATCCGCCGCAAACGGAAGATCAGGCGAAAGAATTGCTGGATAAACATATTGTTCCTTACTGCGCATCAGCTGTTCGTGAAGAATTCCCAGATCAAAAGATCTATGTTGATCTAGAGCTTCATGAGGAGCATGGCCCGGTTCTAGAAGCCGGCTTCGTTGCTGTTCAAGATGGCAATAACACTTGCGCCCTTCCTTTGCAATATTTAATGACGTTATTCTTATTGAACCGTGATCCAGCTGAACCTCTGATTCAAGCGATGTACCGCTTGTACGAAGAAAATAATCTAGGTCAAGCCTAATAGGTACTATATCCGCTCATAGTGGAAACAGCGCACTACTGGGTTCGTGAGCTCGAATACTAACATAAAAGGACCGTCAGGAGGAATTACTTCCCTGACGGTTTTTCTTGATCAATGCCCAAGCGACTTATAATCGGCATAGCTCCGTAT
>NZ_JBFTQB010000933.1:0-2483 GCF_056398785.1 Paenibacillus sp. 01T422
GATGTGAAACCGGGAAGAACATAATGGAAGCGCCGCTCCCTATCAAAAGCAAAGCAAGCACACTATTTTTGGTCTTGGCACGGTCTCCAAGTGCGCCCCAGATCGGTTGGCCTAACATGGCAACAAGCGGCCCAAGGCTAAGCAGCATGCCAATTTGCTCCTGAGAAAATTTGACGTTATACAGATATACCGGTAAAAATGTGCCGTACACCGCATTCCCCATATAAATGACTGCGTAAAACAACATAAATGCGTAGAGTCTCGTTGTAAGCCCCTTCTTTCCTTCTTGAAATATGAATAGCCAGCCCTCCAAGATGAAGGGCCAGCTCCGACTTAAGGTTATTAAAACTGTACGACAAGTACACTTAGCGTTCAAGTGTTTTTTTCGTAGAGGCACATTCTCACATTCTTCCTCTTACGGCTTGCTGCCGAATACATCTCGAATTGCTTCCAGATAAGCCATCCCGTTAATTGTATCCGGCTCCAAATAACTGCCCTCCGTCCATTCGTTCCACGCATTGATGGTGAAGATGGGAGGTTTAGTCATCCCACGATCGAGAAATGCTTTGACACCCTCCAAAGCAAGCTTTAACTCCTGAGGTGTATTCCCCGCAAGGGTGGCCATGTAAGGATACCCCAAGTCTTCGAAAGTTTCCGATTGCACGGTTCGCGGAGAGGAGTCCCAGCCCATCGTCACATTCGGATAGTACGGCAGCTTATAAGCCGCTGTAAACTTCTCATAATCAAGCTGCGATTTCTCTCGAATGGCTGCATAATCGGTCTCCGGGAACTGTTCCAGAGGTTGATGATGAATCCAAACATAGGAAGAAATACTATCCAGACCCAGCTGCTCCAGCACCTCGTCGATATTCGTAATCTTCTGCTCCGTTGGAAGGATTTGCAGACCCCAGACGACAACATTTACGTGCAGTTCTCCTAATCCGGCTGTTCGTACTCGTTCACGAAACTCCTGTAAAACTCGCGCCGTTTCCTCAATTCCGCCTAAACCACGAATCAGGCTGTGTATTTCGTAGAACGAGACATAAAGCCCTTCATTTACACGCCAATAAGACGGATGTGAAAAATAGTTCATAATCATATGCTCCGTTGCCTCAACGAAGCCCTTCTCGCTGATCTGGCCTTCCGCTTGCGTGTTGAAAGGTCTGCTGCGCTGTGCGGGATGAATATCAATCCAATCATGATTCGCCCACATAATGGCAAATTTCAGTCGATCGTTATTCGGAGCGCGCAGAAACCCTTCATCCAGAGCGCGCTGTAAGAATGGACCATCCTCATACCAATACCAGTCAAAGATGAATGCCGTTAAGCCATGATCCGCCGCCGCTGCTATTTTGCGAGCCATGACAGCCGGATTCGCTTCATCCTCATAGCCCCATAAGGGCACTTTGGGCTGCTGATGTCCAGGGAATTTAGGCTCTGCACGCTTCACAAGCTCCCATTCCGTCCACCCTGCTCCGTGCCAAGCATCATTTCGTTTATCACGATGGTAATTGGGAAAATAGTAGGCTGCTGCTTCATAAGTTGCCATCTCCGCCATCTCACCTCTTAGACAAGTTCAATAGTTTCAAAACCTGTCTATATTGTATAATTGAAGTAATCTTGCAACCACTTACAAAACAGACCTACCTACCACCATTTCGGACATTGTCTCAAGAAATGAGGGAGCGCAATTACCATGCCAAGAAAGCTTGGTTCCTATTTTGCCGCTGAGTACATCGAAGATAATGGTTTTCTCTATGTGAATGAAGTGAAAGAAACGGAGTGGCTGCTAGAGCATGTTCACGATTTTATAGAAATCGTCGTTGTGCTTGATGGCAAAGGCTTCCAGTATATCGATGGTCAACCCATGCACGTTCAGGAGGGGGATGTCTTCGCCCTGCCTATCGGTGTCTCTCACGTATTTCGTCCTTCGCCGACCAAAAGTGCCGCTCCACTATTCGTCCGCAATATCATCATTCGCTCGGAATGGCTTGAGCATCTGAAAGTTTGCCTTCCCGACTTATCCATCAAGCAATTGATAGATTGGCTGATTGGCAAGGGTGACAGCCAAGGCTCGGCGCAGCGATGGGCCAAGGTATCCGATCACCTAGGCGCTATCCGTAGGATCAGTGAAAGCATGCAGGACATTCTTGCCAAGCGAGACGCTGCTTATTTAACTCAGGCCATGGCCTTGGTTGCTGAACTGCTCGTGTTCCTAATTCGCTGCACCGAATGGCAGCTTGCTCCCATCATGGCGCACATCAGTGAGACTAATAAGGGGCCAATGTCCCTTCCTCCAACTAGAAGCTCAAGCCGCAACGTTGAACAGTTCCTTGACTACCTCACCCATGCGCTGCCCGATGACTATACGTTACCGATGTTATCTGAGAAATTCCAATTGAGCGAGCGCCAGATTCTGCGAATATGTCATCGACACCTCGGTACCAGCTACATGCGTTACGTCCAAAAGCAGAGAATTACGC
>NZ_JBFTQB010000934.1:0-4919 GCF_056398785.1 Paenibacillus sp. 01T422
GACGATTACTATCGAGGGTGGCATCCAGTTAGCTGAGTTGAAAGCAGCGATCACGCCGGCAGCGAATGCAACTTTCGAGATCTACCAAGCAGACGGAATAACGAAAGCGACGACGCTAGAGACAGGCATGAAGATCATTGTAACTTCACAAACTGGAACGAGTAAGGTTACATACACGATTACGGTAAATTCTCCGAATTTGGCATTAAATAGACCCGTGACGGTTGACAGTACGTGCAACGCTTCGCAGACCGCGGCCAAAGTMGTGGACGGCAGTGTTATCAATGATAGCAAATGGTGTTCTATATCCAGCAACCGTTGGCTGCAGATCGATCTTGGCTCTGTGAAGCAAGTAAACCAATTTGTCATCAAGCACGCATCAGAAGGCGGAGAGACCGCCTCATATAACACGAAGGCGTATACGATTCAGGTCAGTAATAATGGTACGGATTGGAGCACAGTGGTCCAAGTATCCAATAATACGAAAAGCGTGACGATAGATAATATCACTTCCGTATCAGCAAGATATATCAAATTAAACGTCACGACGCCTACCCAAACCACAAATCTTGCAGCACGAATTTATGAGTTTGAGGTATACGGACCTTCCAATTTAGCATTAAATAAACCCGCGACAGCTGACAGTACGTGCAACGCCACGCAGACCGCGGCCAAAGCCGTGGACGGCAGCGTCATCAATGATAGCAAATGGTGTTCGATATCCAGCAACCGTTGGCTCCAGATCGATCTTGGCTCCGTGAAGCAAGTAAACCAATTTGTCATCAAGCACGCATCAGAAGGCGGAGAGACCGCCTCATATAACACGAAGGCGTATACGATTCAAGTCAGTAATAATGGTACGGATTGGAGCACAGTAGTCCAAGTAACCAATAATACGAAAAGCGTGACGACAGACAATATTGCTTCCTTATCAGCAAGATATATCAAATTAAACGTTACGACGCCTACCCAAGCGACAAACGTTGCAGCACGGATCTATGAGTTTGAGGTATACGGATCTCCCAATTTGGCATTAAATAAACCCGCGACAGCTGACAGCACGTGCAACGCCTCACAGACCGCGGCCAAAGCCGTGGACGGCAGCGTCATCAATGATAGCAAATGGTGTTCGATATCCAGTAACCGTTGGCTGCAGATCGATCTCGGCTCTGTGAAGCAAGTGAACCAATTTGTCATCAAGCATGCATCAGAAGGCGGAGAGACAGCCTCCTATAACACGAGGGCGTATACGACCCAGGTTAGTAATAATGGTACGGATTGGAGCACAGTGGTCCAAGTAACCAATAATACGAAAAGTGTGACGATAGATAACATCGCATCCGTATCAGCAAGATATATTAAGTTAAACGTCACAACGCCTACCCAAACGACAAACCTTGCGGCAAGAATCTTTGAGTTTGAGGTATACGGACCAAGTTTTAGCACATAACATTGCGACTTAGGTTAAACGGGTCCCCATAGACTTGATACTTGAAAAAAGTATTTAGGCTAGGGGGRCCAGCGCGTTTTACCGGAGGCTTGGCTTATTTGTGTTAATATATCTAAATTGCTATCCCGACTACTCACTCTTTTGGGACAGCCTATTTTTTATAGACCTGCAGCGAGTAGCGGGAAAAGCTCCAGTTATTTCAAGAGATTTTAGCTTAAAAAAACAAATAACTGAAAAAAACACTGTTAATCCACGCCAACTCCCCCACTTTCAGACTCAAACGTCCCCATTAGCAGGAGAAATTCCATTTATGCACTCTGTAGCAGTATTACTCAATTAAATAGCGGTAGTAATTCCCGTTCATCTAAGGAAGCACTAGGCTATGAAGGCCTCCAAAGAAATGATTAGCTGCCCAGTTTGTCATGGAACCGTGTTAAAGCATCATAAAAAGCTAAAATTCGGCAGCACGGATATTCGTGAGGTTATTCAACAGCCGATTGATCAGGTTATACAAACTGTAGGGAAGCTGCCAGAACTAGAGAAGCTAAAATCAATCGTTGGCGGCGATATTGCACTAACCGAAGAAGTCTCCTTACTACCTAGGGAAACCCAAGTTGCGCTGAAAATGCTTGAATTGGAACTTGCCAGCTTTGTAGGTTATGAAGTGGTTTTACAAAATGCCGTACCTTTTTGGGATCAGATTAAAAGTAATTTAGATGCCATCAGCCGTAAAAATGAGATTACCATCTGTGATTTCCCTCAAATTACGGAGACCAGGGAAGCCATTATTGATAAATATTTTACGAATGGCAAATACAAAAAGCTAACTTATGTCTATGAAGCGTTTGGTTACGCAATGATTGTTACCCAAATTAATAAGATATGATGGCTGTGTATCATAGTTTGAAATTATAGGCAGCGCGGCGAGCCATACGATAAGTAGGCGGAATGTAGGCCCGTAAAAATGCCTTGTTGCTCCATAAATTAAAGAGGGCGTGGCAGAAGTCATATTCATGACTTCTGCCAACGGATGTCCATCTAAACTAATGATGCTTACTTCTTCAGGAACCTTTATTTTTGACTCGTTAAGTGCTTTTAAAACACCAATAGCGACTGGATCATTTGCGATAAAAAATGCTGAAGGCATAGTAGCGCCCGATTGAATGAGCTTACTCATAAGCTCGTAGCCACTCTTTTGTCCAGGCTCGCACGTGTAAATGCTGGAGCTGTCGAATCCCCCGTGTTCTTCCATAAATCGCTTGAAAATGATATCACGCCGCTCATCTTCAGGAATCATACTGTGCTGACTTGCACCAATGTATCCAATTGTTTGATGTCCTCGTTTTTGAAGATAGTCTAATCCTTGTAGCACAGCCATTCTTGTATGAAACCAAATAGAATCAAATTTATTGTAATCGGGGCAATTGCCAATTATGACAATGTGCTTTGTTTCAACAATCGATAAAAAATGATTAATTTCATGGCTCGAATAGTTGCCCAGAATGATAACACCATGCAACTCTTTGGCAGGGGCTATCAGGGGGTTATTTACTAGTTCAATATGATTATTGATGCAAGTATGTTCTATCCCTTTACGGATCGAGAAGTAATAATCGCTGTCTACAAAATCATTGAAAATGACCGGACTATAAATAAGGCCAAATCGATAAAATGTTCTCTGTTTTTGGTGATGTCGTTCAATTAATGTTTTATACCCGATTTCTTTCGCTATAGCCAATATCTTATTACTAGTTTCTTCTGAAACGGAAAGAGACTCATCGTTATTTAATACTCTAGAAACCGTTGTGCTAGAGACGTTCGCTAATTTTGCTATTTCTTTTATTGTTGCCATAAAGACACCCTTCTCAGCTAAAAAGTAATCAAGATTAAGATTAACCTTAAAGCAATCATATCACAACTTTGGTGAATAACAAACTGAATGTTTTAGTAAATGTTTTACTGACTTTATCGCGAACAACTAGACGTATATTTGGTTCAATATGTTTGGTGGAAACGGAGGGAGAGTTATTATAACCAAACCCTGAAGGAAGCGAATGTGCTATTCATAATTTATTGGTAGTAAATAATTTTCAACAAAAAAGGAGAAAAAAATGAAAACAAAAAAAGTGTTTCTATCCTTACTGTCATTAATGACGATTGGAAGTCTAGCAGTAGGTTGTGTGAATAATAAAGCATCTGACTCAGGCAAAAAAGAGAAGCCTCTCATTATTTATTCAAATTCCGCTTCAGATGGACGTGGTGAATGGTTGAAGACGAAAGCTGCTGAAGCTGGATTCAACCTTGAAATCGTCCAGGCTGGCGGCGGAGATCTAGTGAATCGCATCATAGCAGAGAAAAGCAATCCGATAGCTGATGTGGTTTTTGGTTTAAATCAAATGAACTTTGAAACATTCAAAGCAAGTGACATTCTGGCGCCATTTCAGCCCACGTGGACGTATGAGCTGCCAGAAGGTTCAAGTGATAAAGATAACTTCTTTCATCCACTAGTTGAACAAAGAATTCTTATGATTTATAACGCTAATCTATATTCAAAAGAAACTGCTCCGAAAGACTGGACCGACTTATTCGAGAAAAAAGAATTTAAAGGGAAATATAATCTTCCAATGAGTTTGGGAGGAGCGACAAATCAGGCGGTCGTATATGGAATTTTGAATAGGTACTTAGACGAGAAGGCTGATTTAGGCGTGACTAAAGAAGGTTGGGATGCGATTAAAGCATTCTATGATAACGGATATAAAATTCCAGAGGGTGAGGATGCTAACGCGAACCTCGCTTCAGGAAAAGTGCCAATTTCTTTTACTTATTCAAGTGGATTGGCAGCATTAGAAGAGAAATATGGATTTAAAGCAGGAATTGTTTCTCCAGAAATTGGAGTACCTACGCTGGCTGAACAAGTAGGAATCATTAAAAAAGGAACGGAGAAGGATATCTCTTCGGCAGAAAAATTTGTGAACTGGTTTGGTAGCGCGGAAATTCAGGGCGCATGGGCTGAGCAATTTAAAACGCTGCCTATCAATAAAAAAGCATTAGAGAAATCGTCAGAGCAAAATAAATTGATCTTCAAAAATACAAAGAAGCAAGATATTGATTATACGTTTATCTTCAAGCATATGGGAGATTGGGTAGAGAAAATTGAATTAGAAATCCTGTGATTTGAAGAGGAGGAAGTTACTTGATTGGCTTTCAAAATATTGAAGTAAAATTCAATGATCTTGTTGCGATACCTAATTTGAATCTAGAAATAAAAGAAGGTGAGTTCTTTACGTTTCTAGGACCTTCTGGTTGCGGGAAAACAACAACATTAAGAACGTTAGCAGGCTTTATTACCCCAACAAAGGGAAAAATCATCATAGATGGTCAGGAAATAACACATACCCCAATTGAGAAAAGGCAAATAGGCATGGTATTTCTAAGTTATGCATTATTTACAACCATGTCTGTATATGAA
>NZ_JBFTQB010000935.1:0-3189 GCF_056398785.1 Paenibacillus sp. 01T422
GTATAGAATACTTAGCACAAACCGTAGGTAAAATGCCTTTTTCAAAAGCTATCCTTGATATAATAGTGAATATAATTCCATTAGATGAGATCGAAACCCAATTGAAATTATTATCAATACTTGACTTATGTAAAGAGAAAAGTTTTGAAGAGATTAACTATTTAACAAATAATATTATCTTACTATTAATTAATTATCGAAAAGATTTTTTTGAAAATAAGGATCTTTCAAACTTATCACTAAGAAATTTCTCAATTCCTGAAATTTTTTATGAAAGAGATTATGAGATAAAGATTGCGAGATATCCATTCGAAGAATGCTATGGAGTGTTTAATGGAACCAATTTTGAAAACTCGGATTTACAAAATGTTGATTTTGGTCTAGTTAGTTTTAATGAAGTAGAACCGCGTTTCAGAAAAGCATCTTTCAGAAACACTAATTTAAAAGGTTTCAGGTTCTATTCGTCACAAGTGGATGATTTTGTAATTAATAATAAAAATAATACAATTGTTGTAGGATCTTCACACGAGCTGCTTTTACTAGACATTGATACATTTAATGTAATTGAACGAGTTTCTGACTCCTCGTGGCATGTAGCTATTTCTCCAGATGGTAAACACTTCGTCCATTCTGGATGGGGGGAAATAAAAATTAGAGATATTGAAACTCTTTCTATTGTCAAGGTATTTACAACTTCTCAAAATAATAATTCCGGTATAAATAATAATATTTGGACAGGAAGCTTTCAATATTCAAAACGTTCAAATTTACTATATGCGAAAAGTACTTGGTAACTTCAGGATTTGGTGGGTTTGTTCTTTGGAATACCGAAGATAAGGAAATTATTTTTAAAGAGATAACAGAAACGAAAAAAAATAAAATACGTAGTTATTTCAATGCGATATGTCACCCGAACAGAAATGAAATAGTAATATTAGAGGAAGCAAGAATAAGATTGTATGACATTAATCTAAATGTTTTTAATAATGAAATAAGTTTTGAAGAAGAAAAAGAATTTAGCTGTTTGACTTTTTCACAGAATGGAGAATTGTTATATTTGGCAAATTCTGAAAAAATTCAAGTAATAAATTACTTAACTTTTGAAGTGATAGATTTAATTGTTTTAGAAAATCACTTTAATTTCAAAGAATTCAGTGGCGGCTTGGAAAAAATATTATTAAATGAATCCGGGGAAGTTATGTATTTATTAATGGGACATAATCTTTATTCTATCAATCTTAATGATTTAAAAATGCTGAACTGTTACTTACATTTTGATAACTATTCTGAAACCTACTTTACTAATACAACTAATTTAGAAAATGATACAAAAATGCATTTAATTCAGAATGGCGCTATCTTTGAATAAAGACTAACTTACTTTCTTACTCTATAATATCCTGAAAAACAAATAACAAGATAGCACCAGGTATAGGTGCTATCTTGTTATTTGTTTTTATTCAAACCCTTCCTATAAGCCTCAACAGCAGCCTGTGCCGCGGCACGGGCTATCTCTAATTCATCCTCAGTGTATTGATCAGCGCCACCGAAGAAGGCGCGGCCAGTCGAGTTGCTTCCACTTTGTTTCAAATCCTGACCAGTTAGCCAATCGACTGAAACCTCATAAAGGGATGCAAGAGTCTTTAGTGTAGCTATGTCTGGCTCACTACCACCATTTTCATATCTACTTAGTGTTTTATTGTTAATTTTTGTGCGTTCATATACCTGTATCTGATTTAAATTTTTACGTTCTCTAGCTTCTTTCAATCGATCTCCAAGAGAAGACATTATCTTCCCTCCTTCTGAGAAAATAATAACATAATACTCATTTTCAGAGAAAGTATTCTCAAATTTAGAGAAAATAATCTTGACTTCTCATTAAATGAGAATTAATATAAGGATATAAGTTCTCATTAAATGAGAAAGGGGTGAATCAAATGTCTGTAGTAGAGCGGATTAGAAAATACATTGATTCCAATGGTATGAGAATGAACTTTGTTGCAAATCGTTCTGAAATTAAAGCTAAGAGATTTTATAGGATTATTAATGGAATCGCCTCAATGAGCATCGAAGAATATGTTTTAGTTTGTACTAAAGGTTTATCTTTAAATCCAAGTTATTTTTTTGTGGAAAAATTCTCAGAAAATGAGAATAAGTCCGTTTCAGCATAAATAAAGGGAGGTGATCACATGGACCAACAAGTCGAACGCAAAACCCTAACGGTCGACGAAATCGCATCTTACCTAGGTGTACATCGCGATTCGATCTACACGATGGTACGAAAAAAAGAAATCCCACACTTCAAAGTCGGTGCTCGCATCCTATTCCGGATGGAGACAATCGAAAGCTGGATGAAGCAGCAAGAGAGCCAGAATAATCGCATTGCTCAATAAAATCCGCTGACGGGGAAAGGTGTCAGCGGCTGCGGAGGGGAGATGGAACAACGATCATCCGTTAATTTCATCTTAAGTTGCTACTGTGTCACAAATCTATATCAGTTACGTGCTGATTTGCCACATTAATCCGAAAGGTGGTGATAACAATCGCAATTGGAAAAGCAATTCAAGCATTCCGAAGAGAAAAGAATTTAACTCAAGAAGAACTTGCTAATCAAATTCCAATTGATCGTACAACGCTAGCTCGCATTGAAAATGGAGAACGCCCATTACCAAGCGGCTTTGATACGGTTGTATCTGGTCTATCTTGGAAACTAGCTCTTGAGATTGCGGATGAGCGAACGGGTGGGTACATCTCCAACATCTTAGAGGATGTTCCAAATCTTGATTTACATCCTGCAGCACTTAAAGACTTATTACTTAAGCAACTTGCCGAAGCAGGGACAGCATTGGAGAGGCTTTCGATGTCAAAACACATTTCCCCTGGAAAACGAAAAGAGAGTGCTGAGAAAGTTTGGCAAGAAATCAGAGACGTTATTGAGACTGCAAACGTCATGCAAGGAGTGCTTGAGGATGAGTTCGGGTTAGATCGTAAGCGAATGATTCAAAAGCATGAGATGGAAATCAAGAAAGGTGACCGGTGAACTAGGAGGGGATAATTTGTCACTAATTCTTGTAAGTAAGGATGTCGGTACATATGCGCATCTTAGCAAGTTGTATTCGTATCTCGTAGCGATGCAAACTAATCCAGGTTATTTCCATAAGGAAGTCAAGCCGGCCGCGGAAGATTGGG
>NZ_JBFTQB010000936.1:0-2472 GCF_056398785.1 Paenibacillus sp. 01T422
CTGCTGGCGTAAGTGAACAAAGTAATTTGCCCACCATTCATTGGCATCCATTCGTTGATCCTATGGAAGTATAAAAAAAGCAGACTTCGATTTCTCGAAGTCTGCTTTTTGAACTTTAAAGGGCACTTCCGCCATACAAGAAGCGGTACTCCCAGTGACGATTTTCAAACGAATCAATCCGAACTCCGCCGCTTTCCTTTGAATACGTCGATAAAATCTGACCATTGCCTAAGTATATAGCTACGTGTGAAATCGTTTGAGTCGATTTATTGATACCACTGTAATTCGACTTGCTTGTCCCTTTGTAATCCATGAAAAACATGAGATCACCAGGTTTCAAATCATGCCAATCGGTTTTGGCGTTACCCAGTGATTTCACGTAACTGCCTTGCCCTCTGGAGTCACTTGGCAGCTTCAAGCCAATCCCATCCAAGAATGCTTGACGAACGAAGTCAGAGCAGTCGAACGTACTGGTATTATCACGACTAGAGCCATATTCATAAGGCGTTCCTAAATATTTTTTGCCTGCAGCAATCACTTTTTGCGCTTGTTCACTGGCTGATCCGCCGCTTGTACCACCGTTATTGTTCGAATCTCCCGGCGATGTCACGCCTGAAGTTTTTATGTATTTGGAATCGGTGCTTACATAACCTTCCTGACCATCGGATGCTCTTACTTTGTACCAATAACTGTTCACTTTGGACAAGATGGTCACTTTCTCGCCTGCCTTCAAGTAACGAATACGTGCAGCATCCGTACTTGCACCTTGGCGGAAACTGACGGAGCTTACGATTTGCCCGGTTGTCGTTGACCCGCTGTTAGAGCCACCGTTATTATTCGAATCTCCTGGTGATGTCTCACCTGAAGTTGTTATGTATTTGGAATCGGTGCTTATATAACCTTCCCGACCGTCGGATGCTCTTACTTTGTACCACCAACTGTTCACTTGGGACAAGATGGTCACTTTCTCGCCTGGCTTTAAATAACGAATACGTGCGGCATCCACATCTGCACCTTGACGTAAACTGACGGAACTTACAATTTGCCCGGTTGCTGTAGCAGCCGAAGCTTCTTTGGGTAATGGGACGGTAACTGCGCCAAAAATAAGTGCTGGAACCAGCGCTAGGGTGAGTATTTGTTTTTTCATGATGTATGCCTCCTTAGCGTTCTGCTTTTCACGTTGTGCAGCGACTTTCGTGATCTTGCTTATGCCAGGCTATCCGGCACCGAAAGCACTGCCGTTTATATAGTTTCGCATGGGCAGGCTTGTTTCGGGGGGTGCCAACAAAAAAAGACCATCATTGCCGAATTATCAGCATACAGAGTGGTCTTTCTAACCAATTTTTGCAGAAGAATCATTGTGCGGATAATCTTGCAACGTGAATCGATGGCTCTGATCCACCCATTTTTGCATCACCTTCTGTGCCTCTCTCCTTTGTAGCAAAGATTCCGCCAATTGAAAGCCTTCCTCATAACTCCCCACCTTATCGAACCACGTCAATCTCAATCCTGCATTAAAAATGACATGATCACGCTCCCTCTTCAGCTCCTCAGAATTCTCGCCGCCAATAATACGGCGCAGCGACGAAAGCTGCTCAGCCTTATCCATGGGCTGCAAGGGTCCGCTCAGAAAGCCGAATTTTTGTGGTTCCACCACTCGCGACTCGTCTCCCCAGGGGGTGACAATGCGTATTGTGCTGTTTTGGTAAATCGGCAAATCCTCGGAACCTTCAATACCGTTCACAAGATATATACTTTGCACGCCGGATCTCATAGAAATGGGAATGAGCGACTCCATTGTTTTCCGCTGATTGACGCCGATAATCATATTCATGGATTGTACGGGATTCATCACTTTCTCAATCATATCGATAACCGTGCGCAGCCCTATCTGTTCGCGAACCTGTTTCAGCTTTCCGAGTGGTGGACAGAGTTGATCCGTATGCAGGAATCCAATATGCAAGTGAAACAGCATGGTTTCCCATGCTTTTGCCGATAAATCCATGGCAACGCCAAAGCTTTCCAAAATTTCTTGCATAGCTGTTCCCTGTCTTGAAGGGATAGAATCGCCTCCGTGCAGCACTTGGGAGAAACCTACTGAGGCAAGCAAGAGACTAACTGGTAGGGTAATCGGGAATAATTGACGACCTTCCGTAGGGCCTGCACAATTCAGCGAATCCGCAAATGGATGATAATTCAAGGAATAGCTGCGGAAAACATCAATAAATGCCCTCATCTCTTCATCAGCTTCACCCTTCATGCATAGCGCCATCAAGAAAGCTGCACACTGCGCGTCTGTAGAGTCCCCTCTAGCCATCTCATGCGCTGCCTCTATGGCTTCTTCGTACGTTAAATCGCGCGCGGTCCCCTGCTGTCCCGAACCTATGGCTTGAATCCATCTTTTCATCATTCATCCTCCTTCCTTATTGAACTTCGGCCATTAATTAATGTTATATTTAATAACATGTAAAG
>NZ_JBFTQB010000937.1:0-2451 GCF_056398785.1 Paenibacillus sp. 01T422
GAGTTCATGATCGAGATTGGCAAGTTGAAGCCATTCTGATTCGTATAGCCTTCTCTGATTAGACTCAAGAGGGAAGCCATCATGATATTTTTTTACGAGCTCCTCGTAAATCTCTTGGTCGATTTGCCCCATCGCATAGGGAATAGCTTTATCTTTAACTTGTAACCCTGAAGCCTGATAGACCTCCGACATGTTAACAACATTAATCTGCTGTTCTCTTTCTCTCAACAAATACAATGCAAAGCGTAAGCCTGTCTGATCATGGGCATTATCTGCGCACCAAATGACGATAGTTTTATTTTCAGAAATACTTTTTACTGCACTTACAATGTTCACAAGCTGATGCTCTCGGTTTATATGCTGACCGTATCTGTAATCCCTGTCGTGTTCCATCATCCAAAATAGCCTATTTTGCTGACCAGTTGTTGTATCCAAGTCAGAGATTGGCCCTACTGAAAACAACTCATTAAAAGCCACAACTTGCGATACCGTCCGTTTTCCAATTCTACTAAGGGCTACTTTTAACGAACCTGCATCAGAGAGACTAAAAACAAGATGGACGTAATTTTGAAGAGCACTAGACTGTAATTGATACAGACTTTCGTAGAGCTTATCCATATGATATCCTCCTCACGGGATCATCCCGTTCAAATATAACATATCGGAACTAGGTCATAAAAAATACCCTCCCATAAGTATAAGTTAATTCTAGTTTTGCTAGAATTGGGAGGGTTTAATCTTTATATTAGTTGTTCTAGAATCTGCCCGATTTAAAAATGGAAAATATCAGCCAGAGACTCATTAATGTTGCCAATACGAACCCAACTTCGATGGTTGGCACGTTCAGCAAGAAATAATGCTTCCGGCCAACGATGGAAGAACCGATGATGAGTCCCATCATAATGAGGCTGAAAGACAAGAGAACGATGCCGAACGTGATCCTATTGCCAATGCGATCCAGCTTGCGCAGGAAATCGTAGGCATCAGTGACGCTAATGTTCATATGCAGCTTCCCTTTTTTTATCAGTGAAAAGAACTCTCGGGACTGTCTTGGAAAATCAATTAGCAGGTCCCCATAATCTGTGACATCTTTGAGTAAACTTGATGCCAGATTTTTCGGGCGTAGTCGTTCCAACAGGAGTTGGAGGCCGAATGGTTCCGCTATCTTTACGATACTGATCGTAGGATCTAGCTTTGTGACAACCCCTTCAATCGTTATCAGCGTTTTCCCTAATAAGATGAAATCCGCCGGAACGCGAATATGGTACTTGTACGCCACCTCGAACAGATCGTTGACGATTCCCCCCAGGCTTACACGACTAAGTGGGACTCTGAAATATCGCTCTCTAAGCTCCTCAATATCAAAACGCAGCTCCGCCATATCAATTTCCTCGTCAATGAGCCCGATCCGGTAGATCGCCTTAATCACTCCATCGGTGTTCTGGCGCATAAGAGCAATAATCAGGGAGGAGAAATGAAATTTTGACTCCGCCGTGAGCCGGCCCACCATGCCAAAGTCAAGTAAAGCGATCACTTCGCCCGGTTGTATAACTATGTTCCCGGGATGAGGATCAGCATGAAACAAACCTTCAACGAATATCTGATGAAACAATGCTTGAATGAGCCGATTGGCAATTCGCGCTCGGTCATATCCATTTGCGTTGAGTTGATCCTCTTGGTACAGCCGAACACCTTCGATATACTGCATCGTTATGACCTTTTTCGAGCTGTAATCGCTATAAATCATCGGCACATAGATATGGGCGACATCCTTGAATTGCTCAGCTATCTTCTCCGCATTCCTTGCCTCTTTGGTATAATCCAGCTCATTCAAGAGCGATCTGCCGAACTCCGCAATGAGGACCTCCATTTGAATCCGGCGTGCCCATACAAAGCGTCGCTCGGCAATCGCAGCCAAATCCGCTAGAATCTCGAGATCGACCCGGATTGATTCTGCGGCTTGAGGTCGTTGGATTTTGATAGCCACACGTTCTCCGGTGTGGAGCACCCCAAGGTGCACTTGCCCGATGGATGCCGCTGCAAGTGACTGCTCCTCGAAGCGGTCATAAATCGTCCCAATACTTTGTCCTAGTTCAGCCTCAATGATATCCTGTACCTGTCTGTAAGGGATGGGCTTCACATCATCCTGAAGTTTCTCCAACTCCTTTACAATGTCTTCCGGAAGGAGATCACTACGGGTGCTGGCGATCTGTCCCAGTTTTATAAAGGTTGGTCCGAGCTCTTCAACGACATCCCTAATTCGTAGTCCAAGCAATTTACGGTCTGTATCGTCATTCACTCGATATCTTCTAATTGGAATACGAAGACGCTGCAGCAGATCTGACTCTTCTACCAAAAAGCCGAAACCATGGCGAACCAAAGCAATAACAATATCCCGATATCGTTGTAACTGCCGTATCCTTTTCCTCATAATCGACTATGCCTGTAGCT
>NZ_JBFTQB010000938.1:0-2448 GCF_056398785.1 Paenibacillus sp. 01T422
CTATGACAGAGATAAAGCTGCTCAGATGAAAGCAGATGTTGTGAAGAAATTTACTGAAATGACAGGCAAATAATGTTGTAAAGGAAACAGCTTGTACACCTCCTCCTGCGGCCAATTGGCGGGGGGAGGTGCATGCTTATAACCGAAAGGTGTGGAAAGTCTTGATTTCATCTACTGTCAAAGATACCTGGTCGGAAATAAAGAGGTTGCGGAAGGATCCTGTCCTAGCTTTGGGCGTTGTAGCAATCATCGTGATCACATGTTTTTTTGTCATTTTGCCCATTCTGAAGGTGCTAAGCTTTACTCGACCAGAGGACTATTTTAAATTCTTTACATTTTCTAGATGGTACCATGCAGCTTTGAATAGTTTATTCATGACAGTTATCTCAACCGTTTCCTGTACGGTCATTGCTTTTGTTTTTGCCTATACGATTACAAGACTGAAGGTTCCATGCAAAGGACTTTTTAAATTTATAACGATATTGCCGATTGTTTCACCTCCTTTCATTGTCGCCTTATCCTATATCCTGCTCTTCGGCAGACAGGGAATCATTTCAAAATATGTGCTGCACGTTAATATAGATGTTTACGGCTGGCATGGGCTTTGGCTAGTTCAAACGATGACTTTTTTCCCATATGCTTATGCGGTCATTCACGGTGTATTGAAATCAACCTCCACCAATCTGGAGTATGCGGCTTATAATCTCGGAGCCTCCCATTGGCAAGTATTTAAACAAGTATTTCTTCCCCTCTGTAGGCCGGGTATTGCAGGCGGAGCATTGATTACAGCAATGAACGTCTTGGCCGACTTTGGGAATCCCATGATCATAGCTGGGAACTTCACTGTTCTTCCAACAGAGGCGTATATGCAAATGTCAGGGATGTTCGATTTAAATTCAGCTGCTGTGCTCTCAACCGCGTTGTTAGTGCCTGCACTTGGTCTATTTGTTTGGAACAGAGCCTGGGTAGGCAAACGTTCTTACGTCTCTGTTACTGGAAAAGAAACTTCCCTGGAACATTTTCCGTTGCCCTTTGCGGTTAAATGGGGGTTATTTGCTTTCTGTATGCTCGTTACACTCATCGTTCTCGCGGTCTATGGGGTTCTGTTCTACGGGGCTTTCACAAAAACATGGGGATTCGACTGGTCCTTCACGCTGCAAAATTTACTTTATGTGGAGGCTAAGGGGAGAGAAATCTTTAACAGCTTGAAATTCGCTTTGCTTGCTTCAATAGCGGCTGGATTCTTTGCCCTGCCACTAGCTTATATCGTTCAAAGGAAGCGTGTAGGTATCAACCGACTGCTTGATTTCTTGGCGATATTGCCGGGGGCTGTGCCGGGTGTATTCCTAGGACTTGGCTTTGCAATGGCCTTTAATGAGAAACCGCTGCTGCTTTCGGGGACTTCACTCATTATGGTTCTTGCTCTCATGTTCTGGAATTTACCGACCTGCTATAGCGCCAGTCTGGCCGGTCTTCAACAGATCAGCGGAGCGCTGGAAGAAGCTTCACTTAATCTCGGTGCAAACAACTTCACTACGTTCAGGAAAATTGTGCTTCCTTTGTTGAAAGGACCGTTCATCTCGGGAATTGTCGTATCTTTTCTGCGATCCGTTACTTGTTTAAGCGTTATTATTTTCATTTATTCAGCGAAAACTTCCGTAGGTACCGTGTCCATTCTTGGATTAGTGCAGAACGGAGCCTGGGGAAGTGCATCGGCCTTTACGGTTGTGCTGATTTCCATCGCATTCGTTGTGCTGCTGTTAGCACAGGTTTTCTTGAAGAAGCAGGGCAGATCGATAGAACTATAAGTGGAGGAAATCATGAACACGGAGAAACCGATGATCCAAATTTCTAATGTTTCAAAAAGCTTTGGGGACTTCGACGCCATCAGTCAAGTGTCTCTCGACATTCCGGCAGGCAGCTTCACGACTCTCCTGGGACCAAGCGGTTGCGGCAAAACGACGTTAATGCGGCTAATAGCCGGATTCTACGAGCCGGATGCCGGTCACATTTATATCGAAGGTAAAAATATGAATGAGCTGCCTGTATTTAAGCGGAATACGCCGCTTGTTTTTCAGGAATATGCCCTATTCCCTCATATGACGGTATACGAGAATATATCTTACGGATTAAAGCTGCAGCGGCCAACTCGGCAAGAAGTGAAGGACAAAGTCGAGGCCATGTTGACTATGTTCGGACTTCAAGGACTGCAAGGCAGGTTTCCCAGAGAGTTAAGCGGAGGACAACAGCAGCGCGTTGCCTTTGCAAGGGCGCTCGTTATGGGGCAGAAGGTACTTCTGATGGATGAACCGCTTAGTAATTTGGATGCCAAGATGAGAGTGGAAGTGAGAGACGAACTTAGGGAGCTGCAGCAACGATTAGGCATTACGGCTATTTTTGTTACACATGATCAAGATGAAGCTTTATCTATCTCGGATCGAATCGCTG
>NZ_JBFTQB010000939.1:0-2440 GCF_056398785.1 Paenibacillus sp. 01T422
CTATGAGTGGGAGGGTCGGTCTGAGATTCTTCAAACCTTGAAAATATGCCAGGAATCGATATTAAAGAGAAGGTTAGTTTCATTTGATTATATAGATAAAAATGGCACAACTACTAATCGAATTGTCGAGCCATACTTGCTTCATTTTAGCGAAACGAGCTGGTATTTGAGGGGATTCTGTTTACACCGTCAGGGATATAGAACATTTAAATTAGCCAGGATCGATCATCTTCATATGGATGAAAAGACATTCAACCCTAGAGACTATTCATTGGAACAAGAACATGAAGCAAGTTATCAACCGCAATTAGTCGCTATTAAAGCGTTTATTTCGCCTAGCATTAGAGATCAATTCATTGAAAGGTACGGTCGAAAGAGTATTGAAAACTATAGTTCTGATAATTTCTTAGCCACCATCCATGTTCCTCAAAACAGTATTGGTTTTCAATTCCTAGCAAGCCTCGGTACACATATAGAAATCTTAGAGCCCGAATCATATGTTGAAGAATTTCGTAATTATTTAATTAGAATGGTGGAGAAATATTCTTGAAAAAGGTTCCTATGGCAAATGGTTGCTTTTAGCACTTGTGCTGTATGGAAATGCGGTATTTTAGACCTATTTCGTATTAGTTAATTAGTAGGATGATTTCCGTTTATCCTAATATATTGCTAACTTTTATCATTTTTATGACAAAAAATATCATTGAACTAATACTTTTCTAAATATTTTGTGAGAAAATGTCGATATAAATTTTATATACATCGACAAATTTCTACATTAAGTAGGTATTCAGTAGGGGTATTTGAGAACTACCTTTGTGTAGGTGTTGATGAAAACTACGAAAAGGGGAATAAACGTTGAATAGACGTYAGAAAGCCGGATGGGCCAAACTATTAATTGCAGCGTTGCTATTACAGTACTTACCGCTCTTACACGGCGGGTCGAGTGTAGCTCAAGCGGCAGGAGTGGCTAACGGAACCAAAACAGTGCTTCAGAACACATATGGTCCTGCAACACAAATTACGGACTATACATGGAAAAGAGTAACAACGAATCTTTCACCTGATGCCAGACAAGGTGCCTCCATGGTCTTTGACGAGATGGCTGAGAATGTGGTTATGTTCGGAGGTCAGGATAACAACAAGTTTTTCGATGAGACATGGATTTGGGATGGCCATGAACAAACTTGGCAAGAACAGCAGAATCTTACTCCTTCTCCGTCAAAACGCAAAGGCGCAGCCATGTCTTATGATCCAGCCACTGGCAAAGTTCTTCTATTCGGAGGCGAGGGTCAGTCCGGCGTGCTGCTAGGTGATACTTGGCTTTGGGATGGTATGAATGCCAAGTGGGAGCAAGTTACAGGGCTTCCTGGTTCCCCGACAGCTCGCGGAGGCGCTCAGCTTGCCTTCGACGGCAAACAGCTGGTGCTATTCGGCGGATATTCAGGCAGCGGAGGTTCTAAGACTCTTCAAGACGATACTTGGCTGTGGGATGGAACAGGCTGGACGGAAGCTAATCCTGCTGAGAAGCCGCCTGCTGCCTATGGCGGGCAGATGGCTTTTGACGGCAACACGGCTGTACTTTACGGCGGGAATGCAGGCTCTATTACGAAAGAGTATACGAGTGTAGGTACGAAAGTAACGAAGACGGTCACGCACGATGACAGCTCTCCATTATTGTGGAAGTGGGACCGTGAGGCAAAGTCCTGGAGTTCGACGAATGGTCCTGAGGCTTACGGGCGTTGGGGGCAGGCGATGGCCTATGATGGGCGGCGCGTTGTCTTTTTTGGCGGAGAGCGCGACTATGTCCATACTTATGATAACGAATTGGTTAAAAATTTAAAGTTACCAACGAGCACGTACCCTCCGACATTTGGGAGCATGGCCTATGGGTGGTATAAAAGTGGGTGGGAAAAAGCTCCTTTAAAATTCTCCACCGGGGTTATGTATAAAAGTAATATGGATAAGGACGGAAAGGTTTATGAGGTTCAAGGGCTTCCCAATCAGGTGCCTTTCCCGCTAAGTTATGCCAACATGGCTTTTGATGGCAAAAATTTCGTCATGTTCGGCGGAAGTCGCGATCAAATTAGTATTATGGATAAAGTTTTCGGCGCAGTAGTAGATTCTGTGACGGCTGGAAATATGAAAGAAACCTGGGTGTATGGCTATACGGCGCCGACAGCGCCTGGTGTTAAGCTTACGGTGGATCCGATGGACATGATCTATTTTGATCCAAGTCATAAAGATGACACAGTGAGCGTAGTTACGAATGTCTATGATGACGGTACTAAAGACATTACTGCACGAGGAGTGGAGTATCGAGAGTACTTTCCAAAAGTAGGAGATGAAGAAGAAAAGTTCGGGGAATGGATTCAAGTCCCTTACACAGCTGCGGAAGAAGGAACAAGCTCCTTTACAGTTGTTTTAAAGGGACTTACGT
>NZ_JBFTQB010000940.1:0-2436 GCF_056398785.1 Paenibacillus sp. 01T422
GAAGAAACGGAAGAATCTGCGGAAGCCGAAGAGGATGCTTCAGAAGCTGACTGAAATTTGTAAGCGCAGTCATAAAAACTTCCATTGGCTTCGAAAAAAAGGATAAGAGCCTTATCGCCACCTGCAACCACGGCGTAATAAGGCTCTTATTTGTTATTTATTAAGGCTTGCCTGTTAGGCCAACCTTTAAATCTTTGATGAGCATGTATGTGTCAGCATTCGTTAATTTCTGCTTGTCTGCTATTAGCTTCAATGAAGCGTCAGTTAGCAGCTTGCTCTCCATTAACTTTGCTTGCGCTTCTTTGGATGAAGCTGTTAATCCCAAAGCTTGCGAAATCGTATAAGTAGCCTGCTCAAGAGATAACGAGACTTTATCGGCATTCTCCAGCTTCGCTATCGCCTGGGAGACATCGCCTTTGAAGGCATCCGGCTTCATTTTCTTCGCGCCGCTCACGAGATTAACCATCCGCTTCGGATTCGAAGGGTCATCCAAGTGAAAATTATTGTCGTACGCGCCGGAAGCCAGACCCAGCATAAGGGCAGATTTCAGACCTTCATAAGCTTTGTGCTCCATAAAAGACTGCGGCTTGAGCGTAATTGGATGAATCTCCATGCCTTGCTTGTTCAGCTGCTCCTGCAGCTTCGCAATCCCTTCTTTGGACGCCGACAGCTGGCGGAACGTCATCTTCTCCTGCTTCGCGAACATCGCTGCAGCTCCAGCAGCTTCCCCTTCTGCCATGCCTGTAGGCATAACTCGGGCACTTCCGTGCGGCAGCGTATCGTAACTGGCCGCTCTGCCTACTACAAGCAGTCCATCCACTTTCTGCGGCACTAAGCTGCGGAACGGAATAGCGTACTGCTTAGGTTTACACACAACGTTGCCATTATCCGTCGGAGAGATCCTTTGGATATCTACTGGATAAGAACCGAATCCAATGCGATCCCATTGATCATTGTTCGTACAAACGTCAACAATATTCAGTCGGTATTCCCCTTGCATATGACGCGTTTCCCGAACATATAGCTCTGGTGCGGATCCATCGAGTTCAAGGCTTGCGAACTCAGGGAATGTTTTTTGCATATATGTTAAAATATTAGGCAGTTCTTTCTTCCCAATGTCAAAAGCTTCCTGAACCGATTTCGGGTCAAGGGTGTCTACCCCGAAGATTTGCAAGGCATTAATAAGGACGGTATTATCATTCTCCCTACCCATATTAAGTCCTCTCATCTTGGCTCTTTCTTTGTTAAGAGGCGGGTATTTACTCATTTCACCGTAACCAAATACGCTAACTTCGTTTACTCCTGTATCCGGATTATTATCCCCGTTCAACCTCTTGGCCATCAGGTTCCATACTTCCGGTGTTACGTTTTTCAGACGAAACGCAAGCGTCACGGCCATTTTGGAATTCGGATCTCCAATGTCCTCATGCCCGATCGTAAAAGGTACTCCTGCTGCTGCCGCGAAATCCCCGTCCTGTGTCGCATCAATAACAGAGGCTGCCTTCACGACTTGCGTGCTGCCATTCTCGAGTGTGATCGTTGCGCCTTGCACAGCTTTTTTATCTTGGGAAAGGAGCGGATCGACCTTCTTCGTTTTGAGCAGCAAATCGATTTTGGATTCATTTTTAACCAAATCATAGAACGCATTAGCGGCTGTATTCACATCGAAGGAATCTCCTTCAATTTTGGCATACCACTCGGAGAAGAAGCCTTTATTGAAGACATCATCTTTCCCTAAAAGGTTCTTGTTTGGGGAATAATTCATATCAATGGAGTTAATCCAGCCGAGTGTCATTAACCCTCCCAGAATCTCACGATTCCGTCCATCAACCAGAAGGGTAGTCAATCCATTACGCGCAGCTGAAACGGCCGCAGCAACCCCCTCAGGGTCGGTACCAACGACAATGACGTCATACGCCTCTTTCGTTTTCTTCACGGATTTCACTTCTTCAATTTCTTGCTTCGCCTGACTTTTTCCACCGCTTATGTGGTGTTTATATTGATAATACAAAGATGCTGCAGCTGCCAGCACAGCGAGCAGAATCAAGATCCCCATCAACCAAAGCCATCCTTTGGAAGCGGAATTGTTGCGATTCGGATTTGCCATTAAAACAAAAGCACCCACCTTGTCCCCTGCTTTTCATACAGCTTACCGGTTAAAGGTTTGATAAGCTTTCTTGAGCAGTCGATTAATTTGTCATCCAAAAACATCACTTGTTAGTTTACCACATTTTAAAGTCTTAGAGAAATCTTGCCTCATTCAACAAATAAAACCTCGCATTGCTGATGAGGCAGTGCGAGGCTTTACGATTAACGATATGATTTCTTGGGAATGCTTTTCATTTTCTCCTGCTCGGATGTGAACTCTGCGCTAATTTCAACGTCCGCTAACGCTGGTGCCTGACTCATCCGCTCAGCAAGTGTTGTATGCAGCAG
>NZ_JBFTQB010000941.1:0-2432 GCF_056398785.1 Paenibacillus sp. 01T422
GTAGCCAGTAGGGGAGAGAGGGACACCAATTTCCTGAGCGACTTCAAACTTCAGTTGATCCAATGCTGCTTTTGCTTGTTGTACGACTAAAGTGTTGTTACTAGCCATTCAAAATCATCTCCTTTTTTATGGTACACCAGTATTATTTGAATGTTCAGATAATTTATACACATAAAATAAAAAAATCTATGTAATCAATAAACCCCCAGCCGGTAGGCTGGGGGGGATTTATTTTAAATAAGGATCAATTATTCCTCTTCGGATTCCACGATTTCTTCAGCCGCAGCAGCTTCTTCACTAGCCTCTGCAACTTCTTCAGCCGCTTCTTCGTTCACCACTTCTTCTGTGGACTCTTCAGCGATTTCTTCTTCATTTTGGGATACAACTTCTTCCTCTTGGCTCATGCATTGTCACCTCCTCATGTTATGTATACTCATATTTTATCCGCTTCTATCAGGGTATACAAGAGGTTTAAACGGCAATTAATAGATTTAATGAAATCTTAATACGTTTGTCATTTCCTGCTGAAATGGGATTGTGCTTATGCCTGTTTTTTGCCCTAAAATGACTTATTTTCGCCGGATTTCACTAATGAGCATGTTTTATTTTTCTATGAATATACATGAGGCAAGCAGCGAAAGTTTATGATTTGCTAAGCTGAGCTTATGCTTACAAAGATAGTTTTCTTATGAAAACTCTTAGGAGGAGTCCGAATGAACCGGTCGGATGTTATTTTGGAATTACAGTTAGTACCTGAGCTGCTCAAACAAGCTGAAGCTATCTATGTGGATGCTGTCTCAGAGCTGAGTTGGGCCAAGCACGAGTTATTGGCGAAGGAATGTGAAGTCATTGGCGATGGGGTGGTCACAGGGAAAAATGAACAACAGCGCCAAGCAGAAATGTGGCCTTACACGAAAGATTTGCAGCAACAAGTGCTCCGAATGGAAGATGCCGTTGAACATACGAAGGTAGAGTTCCATTTCTACAAGCGCAAGCTTGAAAATCTACAAATCATAGCCAAATTGATGACGATTTTATAAGGGGAAATAAATGAAGAAAGCCTGCGATCGGATGATTGCGGGTTTTTTACTATTTCTGAGCAAATATGAAAATTTTATTCTTGTAATACGGTTACAGCAGAAGTCAGTTGTGCATCCTAAGGGTAGATTATGTAAAATGCTAAGTTTCCGGGAGGACAATACATTATGAAATCATTAAAAATTGTTGTGACTGTGAGTTTGGGGCTACTCGTGCTGACAGGCTGTCAAAGCGTGAAAAGCACGGCGACAGCAGAATCCAGCGCTACACCACCTCTACAGGTAACGTTGATTGGAGCAAGTGGACAAACTGTCGGGAATGCCCAGTTGGCAGCAGTTCCTGAGGGAGTACAAATTGATCTTCAGGTTAGCGGACTGACGCCTGGTGCCCATGGTTTTCATATTCATGAAAAAGCGGCTTGCGACGCGCCGACATTTGACTCGGCAGGTGCACATTTTAATCCGATGCATAAAGAGCATGGTTTTCTGAATCCCAAAGGTTTTCATGCAGGGGATCTTCCTAATCTGGTCGTAGATGATCAGGGAAATGGCCGTTTGAGTACGGTCACGAAATCCGTGGTGCTGCTTCCTGACAAACCGAATTCGTTGTTTAAGCCAGGGGGAACTTCACTCGTCATTCATGAGAAAGCTGATGATCTGAAGACGGATCCATCCGGAAATTCTGGTAAACGAATCGCCTGCGGTGCCGTGAAATAAAGGAAGGAGCAATCTTGACAACATGATCAAAACACAGGACCTCAAGCTGCAGATGGATGAACTCACCAAACAAAACGATTTAGTGCTAATTGAGCTCGAACAAGTAAAGAAAATGTTGTTAGGCGGATCCCAAAACTCGCAAGGTGGCCAAAATCAGCAGCAGCAAGCTTCGGATTCCGGTCAACAACAGCAAGATCAGGCTGATGATCAAGGACAAAGCCAGGATCAAGTTCAGAGTCAGGGACAAGGGCAAGGGCAAGGACAAGCTCAAGGACAAGCTCAAGGGCAAGGTCAGGGTCAGAGCCAGAGCCAGAGCCAAGGCCAACAAGGTGGTCAAAATGGCGCTAGCGGCCAGCAAGTCTCAGACTTAGCCAATGAATTATTGAAAATTAAGGATTTGGTTGAAAAGCTGGAACAAAAAACTTCCCAGTATGTCAGCAGCCAATCCAACAATGGTACATTAACAGAGAAGGACGCTGTCAATCTAATTTTGACGTTGATGAATGGGATGGTCGATTGGGCAAGCGAATTTGTATCATCCAAAGCGTCCTCGAATGGACAGCTACAATAATATAAGTTGTCCTAACACAAGTAAAAGAGCTGCAGATGCAGCTCTTTTTAATTTTTTGTCGAAACAATGCCCTTTTATTTTGTTTTTTTGGTGATGCGTTTTATCGA
>NZ_JBFTQB010000942.1:0-2430 GCF_056398785.1 Paenibacillus sp. 01T422
GCGTAGGCTTAATCTATAACCTGAATGCAAAGAGGACAAATGAAATGTATGCAGCATTAAAAGAAAGGAGAACGTCTTAGTAAGGAGTACCCATTATTGTGATTCGTTAATAAATGATAGGAGAGATTAATATGCGTACTAGACTTCTTTCAAAAATGACAAATGGGGAAGTTGAACAATATTTAGATCGAAATGATGTTATTTATGTGCCAGTTGGCGTAACGGAAACGCATGGAGCTCTGCCGCTCGATTCTGAAACAGTTTTAGCCGAAGCTATTGCTTTACGAATGGCTGAAGAATCAGACGGACTTGTTTTGCACAACTTACCTTATTTCTTCCCAGGCGGAACCATTATTGGGCGGGGAACGATTCAAATGAGCATAAAAGACGGAATGGCTTATTTAGATAAGATAGCAAAGACATTGCTAAATCAAGGTTTTAGAAGGCAAATTTATATTACTAGTCATGGTCCGGCTTATTTGACAGTAAGCGGCATGGTTCGTGATTTCTTTGATGAAACCAAAGTTCCCGTCTTGTATATGGATGTATTAAAATCAGCAGAGGCAGTGCATTTCAATATGATGGATGCATTTCATGATATGAGCATTGGCGCTTATAAAGTTCTAGGCAGATTAGAAGATGTCCCGTTGAACGTACCCGAATCTCATTCTGTAACTTATGATGTTAGGCATATGTTAGCTGGGATGAGTAAGAATCCTGGTAATATATTAGGAAAATATGCTTATCAATCCGGCGCAGTAGGTTCCTACTTTCACGAACCATCCGATCATATGGTTACACCGCTTCTGAAAACTTCGGAAGAAAGAGAAGCACGTGCAGACGCGGGTGTTCAAGCTATCAACGAGTTGGTAAAGGCATTGGATATGCCGACGATTGTCGAAACACTTCGGCAAGTGGATATCTACACGAAGGATACTATTCTTCCTAAGTACGGTGCACATTTGCCAGGGGAAAAGCTATAAAAATCAAACAAAAAGTCGTGTGAATCGTATGGCATTCGCACGACTTTTCGTAATAAATGCTCAAGAGTTAACCTTCAAATTACCGTCAGCGCCTACCGCTGAACCGTTTGATCGCTTCTTCGGTCACCGGCGCGAAAAGGTTAATCAGATTGCCGTCGGGATCGCGAAATAGTATAGCACGGTTCCCCCATGGCATCGTGGTTGGTTCCTTTACCCACTCGTGGACAAACGGCTTCAAGCGCTCGTATTCGGCATCGACATCATGGACGCGGAACTCCATGATGACAGTGCGATTGCTGGCCGCTACTGCAGAACCAGCGCCGAACAGTTGCACCGTCTGGGAGTGGCCGATCGCCAGGGTGCACGATGGCAAAACAAGTTCGGCAAAGACGGGCGCAGGGCGTTCTGCCGAAACACCCATGACTTTCTCGTAGAACTCGACGAGACGATCCACGTCGTCGGTAATGATGCGCACAGAAGCAAAATTCACGAGGTCACAACCTTTCTATTATCCATGATACAATATTGTATCCTATCATTTTGATTCCCAATAATTCGCATGTAACTCCCACTCCTTTATGTTACTTACTTCGATTATATAAAAGCGCTACTGACAACAGTATGTCAGTAGCGTTTTAACGTTTTCTGCGCTTCCTTCCGAATTCGATCTGGTATGCGTTAGCACACGATATGGATGTTGCACGGATTAGTGTAGTTTCCATAATTTATGTATAAATGAAGCCCTTATTGGCATGATATAAATAAAACTCCAATGGAGCATGTATGAACTTCATCAACTTGTTCAAAAAAAATCGAAAAGTGTTGCTTACCGCTTCAAAAGATACCTTGCCACCTGTAGGGAATGTGGACGATAAATTAACTTCAAGACTTCGATGGTTCCAGAATCAATTGGCTAATTGCTCGGATGTCAGATTTCATGAGTGTTTGTCGGGAAGTTTTCCCTGCGTATTTATTTTTATTGAAGGGCTTGTGGATCAAAACATGCTGCAGGAGCATGTTATTGCTCCGCTATTAACGGAAGTGAACGCTGAGTCGACAAGTGAACTCGCCCAGCACATCTTGCAATTAAAGCAACTTCCCGTTTCAATGATTTCTAGCAGTTATGAAACGAGTACTGCGCTGCAATCCTTGTTTGAAGGTACGGTTGTTTTATTGATCGATAACGAGCCGCAGCTTATTTTATTTCCTATGAGATCAGTCGAAAAAAGGGCGATTCAACAAGCGGAAAATGAAAATGTCATCCGTGGACCTAAACAGGCTTTTGTTGAGGATTTATCAGTCAATATCACCATGATTCGAAGAATTATCAAACATCCAGCTTTGAAAATTGAAAAATTTCAATTCGGTGAGTTCACGAACACCTCTATTAATCTTTGTTATATTGAAGGGATTTGTGAACAAAAACTGATTACCGAAGTGAAAGAAC
>NZ_JBFTQB010000943.1:0-2423 GCF_056398785.1 Paenibacillus sp. 01T422
TTACTAATAATGGGAGATCCAGTGAGACCTGTATCGGTTGTAGCAATCCAAGTTCCATACTCACCTGCTTGTAAAGAGGGGGGCTTCATTATAAGCCGTCCACTTAAAATAAAATGTCGAATTCTAATCGAGGGATCATCGGATATAGTTAAATTACCAGAATACGAGGCATAAGGTGGATCCACTCTTATTTGTTTGGTGCTTTCTCCCCAGAATCCATTAATTGGAATATCTCTACCACGAAAATTAATTGAGCCAGCTACCCTGTTACCTGTAACAGAGTTGATGTTGAATGTGCCATAAACGACAGGTCTACCACCTACAGAAGCGTGGATACCCCA
Organism: Paenibacillus sp. 01T422; assembly: GCF_056398785.1. Taxonomy (NCBI): domain Bacteria; kingdom Bacillati; phylum Bacillota; class Bacilli; order Caryophanales; family Paenibacillaceae; genus Paenibacillus; species Paenibacillus sp. 01T422. The sequence continues at coordinate 342 of NZ_JBFTQB010000943.1, forward strand.
CTGTGAGGGGAATGGTACACTAACCATTTTGATCTTCTCCTTATATTTAAATAATTAGAAGTACACACAATTGGAATGATGGATAAGGTAATTCAGATGGTTATTTACTACCCTGTTGAAAGGACCAATAAAGTATATGCATTTAGTATCAAATTGGGAATACAGAAATGTTTATAGATAAAAACTCCTTCACTATAGTTGGTACATCTATATTTCGGGGTAATTAATCAATTGTTGATGTTATACAACTAACGAGAGAACGTTTGTTCAATAGTACAGTAGTAGTCTAGGACTTTATTTTCTCGTCCAAGGCTGCTGCTGTTTTGTATCTTTGGGTCAGTCTAATATTTATTTTTCGGATTCTGACGGTTTAGTAATTCGAAAAACCACGCGGATTCAATACAACCAGTCTAATACTTTATTTTCAAAGAACAACAGAAGATTATTTGAAATTTACATTGCAACAAAGAAATTCTTACTGAATGTGCCCCAGTTCCCTCCAGTGAAGCCAGTTCTTCCTTCTAAGTTAACGAAACAAGGGAGAACTACATGAAGAACACCTGAAGTAGCATTAGCTCTAAACATCATGATAAATCTCATCTTGGAATTGTCTATGGGTGAAATCATGCCCATCTCAGGTCTTATGGTATTTTGTCTTGTTATCATATCTCCCATACCTACGCTGGCAACAGTATTAGGCATGGCCATGTTACTCCTTATCCAATAATTGGATATATTGGTTGCTGAGGCTAAATCAGTTGGTTGGTCATAAGTCAACATTATTTGGTTTGGAGCGATTTGTCTTGCTTCCAAGAGAGTAGGGTGAGTCATCATTTGTCTTTCGTCATACATCCGGATTCCCTCGTGATAAGGCTGTGTAGTGTAGACAGAGTTAGGTGATAGTGAGTTACTCATTCATTTTCCTCCAATTATAAATACAATAGTCAATTGTCCTTACTTAGTTTATGTATAGAGAATGGTTTTTGTTAATCAAAAGTTCCGGCCCTTGCAGCGACGGAGTCAGTAGATTGGACTCGTGAAGAAGCACTCGCACAGTTCCGCGAAGGTATGTCATTCTACTTCATGGCACTAGGCGTCCAGATAGCAGATCAAATGGGCTCGGCTATGAAGTTCACGGCGGAAATGGCAAAGCAGATGACGGATGCTATACGCATGATGGCGGAAGTCGACGCGAGGCTCGCTGTCGGGAGATCGTCGCTAATGATCGTCTAGTCAACAAAACAGTTTACAGCTCGGAGATCATTGTCCGCCGTGAAGAATTGTAAATTCCGAAAGCATCGGTCAAGAGTGAGTCGCTAGGAATCGTCGGGGTGGCTCTTTTCGTTTTTCCATTTTACAAGTCAATTAGAATAAGCTCAGGTGTTTCTCAGAGAACTCTCATAAAAGTCGGTCGAATCGTTGCCGCGGGTACTTTAATAGACATAGTGGTAAATTTTCGGGTGTAAATCGTGTGCTATAGTGGTCACATCAACAAAACACAGACCACTGAGCCAACAAAGGAGGATACACCCATGATGAAAAAAGCTGCTAAAACTATCGCGACTTTTGCCTTGAGTTTATCCGTCTTCACAGGCGGCGCTTTGGCGATCACACCTACAACAACACACGCTGCAACTGTTACTGCTACTGCTGCTACTGGCTCTATTGCGAATAATATCATTTCTACAGGTAAACATTATTTAGGAGCTCCATATAGATTTGGGTCAACGACAGGAAACACACGAACTTTTGACTGTTCATCTTTCACGCAACTCGTTTTCCAAAAGTACAGCATCAACTTGCCACGTTCTTCAAGCGCACAATCGCAAGTAGGTAAGTTCGTGCCGCGGAGTCAACTGCAACCTACGGTAGTCCTGGCGTCACAATTTCGGATATGAACAGCGGTTGGTGGAGTAACCATTACGCTACAGCACGCCGTGTGCTATAAATCCAAACCAACGTCACCTTAACGGGTGGCGTTTTTTCTTTGCAGTTTATTATAGAGCGCGTCAACGCTCCGCGCATGAGCAGCAGATCCGCGAGATCCAGCAGCCAAAAGACAACGGAAGATCGTCGCAGTAC
>NZ_JBFTQB010000944.1:0-4569 GCF_056398785.1 Paenibacillus sp. 01T422
AGGCTTTCCACACACAGGCCATTCCTTTTGTCCTGACTTTATTACCGCCAACCTCAACCCGCTGGCCCTGTTCCCACTGGATCRGATCCTTCAATTTGCTGATACATAGCGACACATCTCCAACCGAGCTTCTTGTAAGCGGGGTTTGCGTCGGTGTCGTTTCGCCTGATTGGATCGCATTGCGGAGCCGCAAATCCATAGRGTTCATACCCAACTTCTTCGCTAGTATATCCATCGTACGCTCCATACAGAAATGCGCTTCCGTACGCCCAAATCCCCGAAATGCGGTGGCATAAGGATGATTCGTATAGACGCATAACGCGTCACACCACACGTTATCTACGCGATAAGGTCCCGTGCAGTCGATTGCCCCCGCTTGGGTTACCGTTGCTCCCTCGTCTGTATAGCCCCCTGTATCAAATAGAAACGTAAATTCAGCTGCAGTTAGTCTACCTTCTCTGGTCGCGCCAAGCTTTACTTTTGCTTCAAGACCAATGTGGCTAGGGGAACTAACCATATCTGTTTCGCGGGAATTATTGATTTTGACAGGACGACCACCGCAAGCTTTGGATGCCAGATAAGCAATGTATTCTAATTGGATGGAACCTTTGCCGCCAAATCCGCCACCTACAAAAGGCACATGCACAATCACTTTGGACTGCTCAACTTGAAAAAAGCGCTCAAAGGCACGTTTTATCATAAAAGGATCCTGCGTCGACGTTTGGATGTCAATCAATCCGCTTGGCTTTACTTCAACGATGGCACAACGCGGCTCCATCGCGCAATGATCGGAAGTGTTGAACGCATATGTCCCTTCCACCGTCGTTTCACTTGCTGCCCAGCCAGAGGCCATGTGAGCTTTGCGGATTTTCACAAAATTGCCGATGTTTGTGCCTGGAACGGGATACACATCCCCGAATTTCTGATAGCTGCCCAAATCTTCATGGATCAATGGAGCATTCAGTTGCAAGGCGCTGCTGGGAGAAGGAACAACGGGAAGCTGCTCATATTTGGCTCGTATGCACGCTGCCGCGCGTTTGGCAATCTGCTCAGATTCCGCAACAACGACCGCGATCGGCTCGCCGAAATATCGTACTTTCTTCCAGGCAAGCGGCGGACGATCTGCGAGTAGACTGCCAGTAAGGACTGGGGAGTCTTCGCCCCGAAGAATCGCTTGAACACCGCTCACTGCCAGTGCATCCGTAATATCAATCGATGAAATTAACGCATGCGAATAAGGGCTAGTGACGAGCCAGCCATGCAGCATACCTGGAGATTGTGTATCGTTCGTGTATTTAGCGAAGCCGGTTACTTTATCTCGGGATTCAAGTCTTGGGATACCCTTGCCTATTACGCTCACGTTCTACCCACTCCTACTCTATTACGATCTATATTCCGTACAAAGCTGGGCGTTTTCTATCATCTTATCAAGATTAAACTCGTCCTATGTCTCTGTGGCGGCAAGCAAATAAAAAAAGGACTGCCGCCTAGTAGAAACCTACTAGCCGAGCAGTCCTTACTTGCATTAAGTTATGTGAACCGAACTTTCCTCATCAATCGGCAGAAATATATGAACTATTGTTCCCTTATTAATTTCACTTTCGATTTTGAGACATCCGCGGTGTGCTTCAATAATTTTGTGACAGACCATTAAACCTAAGCCCGTCCCTTTCTCTTTCGTTGTATAAAAGGGCTCACCAAGTATCGCCAATCTCTCCTCTGAGATGCCGCAGCCCTCGTCAAGGAACCGAATCTGAACCTTGTTGTCGTCGGTTTTCAACGAAATAACGACATTTCCTCCATCGGGCATCGCTTCAATCGCATTTTTAAGAATATTAATAAATACCTGTTTCAATTGATTTTCCTCGCATTTAATGAATGGAATTTCAGTCAAGACCTCTGTATGAATTTGAACATTATTAAGAATGGCTTGGGTTTGCAGCAGGGAGATGACGTCTTGAACGATTTTTCGGATATCTTTCATCTCAAAGTTGATAACCTGCGGTTTGGCAATCACCATAAACTCGCTCACGATATCGTTAATTCGGTCTAACTCCGATAACATGATTTGAAAATAATACTGATAATTTTCTACCTTCGACTGCAAAAGCTGCACAAAACCTCTTAACGACGTCAATGGATTTCGAATTTCATGAGCGACTCCCGCCGCGAGCTGACCTACAATGGACAGCTTTTCTGATTTGAGCAGCAGCTCTTCCGTCCGTTTGCGTTCTGTAATATCTTTGGCAATGCCGTATACGCCGTCAACTTTATCATTGATATAGATCGGAACCATTTTCAAATTTAATTCAATCTGATTTCCTTCTTTATGCAAAAGAGTAATTTCTGTATTGTTGGATTCGCCGTACATCGCTTTTACAAACAACTGGCAGGCTTTCTCTCGATCAGTGGAAACATCAACAAGCGATTTATAGCTCTGTTCCCGCTCCTCCAGCATGCATTGCGCCCGTTTATGCTCCGTAATGTCCCTGCATAGCAACTGCACCGCAGGTTTGCCAAGAAAGACGATCGGCACTTCTCTTACATCAACGTCGATAACCTTCTGGTCTACTCGCAAAAACTTTTGGTCCATTGGCTCCGTGGGCTGCTTGTCTTCAATGATTTGACGGATACGTTTCTGCGTAATATCTGCAAAATCGGGGTGCACGAATGTCATGACGGGTTGCCCGATAAGCTCCTCGGGCGAGTTCGCACCTAATACTCTCGCACCGGCAGGATTGATGAAGATGATAATCCCATCACTGTGAACCACGATCGGTTCTGGTGAATGTTCCACAAGGATTCGGTACCGTTCCTCGCTTTCCAGCAACGCTTTTTTTAACCGATTTAAACAAAAATACAAAATAAATGCTGTAATAACGACATAAAAAAGTCCCTTTGAGGAATTTATGGAAACTGCATCGGTCAAGTTAGCGCTATCAATGAAACGATCTGATAGAATGACCCACAAACTTCCAAACAAGACATAGAGGAAGGTGACCTTCAAAGAGCTTTTTACCTTTACTACTGACTTCTTGTGCATATCGATCTACTCTTCCTTAACCATGCATTTTTATGGGACAGCGGTGTAATTTGCAAATTGATTATATCATTTATTCTTGAAAATACTTATTGGATCTTTCTCCCATTCCTTTCAATTCCCACGCACTAGTTCTATTGGACGAACATATACTAGAAGAAGACAGCTAGAGAGGAGGTATTCACGATGAAAAAAGCGGATTCCTATCGAATTTGTAAAAAGTACCTCAATCGAGAAGTGATGATCCAAACAACCCACGGCACTTACAAAGGTACCATTGTCAAAGTGGACAATAATAAAGTATATCTGAAACCAGCGCGTAACGGGAAAAAAGCACAAATCTCTTTTCTGCCATTTATTTTACCGCTCGTCTTGTTTAATCTTTTGACTATTACTTTATTGGATAGTAGACCTTGTTTCCCTTTCCGTCCCTTCTAATCTTCACTCGAAAACCCTCATMTCCTTAGATGAGGGTTTTCGAGTGAAATTTCATATATTCACCGATCAACTTTAAAACAGGCAGCTGATCCAGTGAAGGCCAACTGCCTGATCTTCTTATTTAGAGCTCACTAATCTGTTTTTTCGTGTGTTCCAAGAAAGCTGCTGTGTCATCCCATGTACTGAATCCTGCTTGAGAGATTTTGTCGCTTCCGCCGCCTTTTCCTTGGTAGGCAGCCAAATTCGCTTTGAAGAATGCACCGCAGGATAAAGCTGCGCTATTATTCGCCAGTACGACTTTGTTCTCAGCAATCGTTGCAAGCAGCACTGGGCAATTGCCCTGCTCCGCCAGCTTGCCAGCGAGGTTTTGCAAATCCTTCAAAGACTTGTTTTCGAACACACGGACAATCAAGTTTCCTTCACGCTGGGAGAGCAGTTCATCTACTACATAAGCGTGATTTTCCTCTTTTAACTGAGCAAGTTCCGCTTGAAGCTGTTTGGTCTCGAGCTCCCACTTCTCCACGCGATCGATAATTTCGTCTTTTCCTGTATTGAATTTGATGGATAGTGTCCCCAAAATTTTCAGGCTATCATTAAACTCCTGGAGCGCACGATACCCGCATTTAAAATAAATCCGCGTATTTCCCTTCTGCTTCTCCGCTTTCAAGAGCTTGATCATGCCGATCTCACCTGTCGATGAGACATGAGTGCCCCCGCAAGCGTTGTACTCCACATCTTGAATTTCGACAATGCGAATATTCTCCGTCACTTTGGGTTGTTTCACGAGCGGCAGCTTAGCCAATTCCTCTTCCGTAACAAAATAACTGGAGACAGCTCGGTTCTTATAGATCTGCTGATTCACTTCTTTCTCGATGGCCGCCAACTGAAGGGGTGAGAGTTCCGGCTGTTCAACATCAATCGTCGCATAATCCGTTCCTAAGTGAAAGGAAACGGTCATTGCCTGATAGAGCTCACGGCATACCGCCGATAACAGATGTTGACCACTATGCTGCTGCATATGATCGAACCTACGCTGCCAATCCACTTCGCAGGTTACAACGCCTTCTCCCAGTGGACTCGCCACTTTATGC
>NZ_JBFTQB010000945.1:0-2413 GCF_056398785.1 Paenibacillus sp. 01T422
AACTCCCCTAAGCTCTTGCCGAAGGGGAGTTGTATGAAGTTGCTGTTTATTTCACCATCAATTGTAAAAGAATTGCCAGCATTTTAGCCGCTTCTTGACGTGTTGCTGTATCTTGCGGTGCAAAGAGATTCCCGGACTTACCGGATATAATCCCGGCTTGTTGCAGAGACTTCGCTGCTTCTACAGCATAAGTAGGAATAGCCGATTGATCTGCGAAATCTGTCGCCTGCGTTACCTTCGGCAATGTATAGCCCGTGAGGGAAGCAAAGCGGGTAATCATAGCTGCCATCTGGCCGCGAGTAATGTTCGACTGAGGATCGAATTCGCCTGCGCGTACGCCGCTCGTAATCCCTTTCTCAGCCGCCCATTGTACGGCTTTGGCATAATAGCTGTCTGCTTTGACATCTGTAAAGCCTGTGCCTGTATAAGAGCTTACATCCGCATTAGCCATACGAGCGAGGATCAAAGTGAAGTCGGCTCTGGTTATATCCGCTTCCGGAGCGAACGCATCTTCACTGACACCATTCAGAATGTCTCTTGCTGATAGGTACGTAATGTAATCTTTTGCGAAGCTCGAAGCTGTATCCTTGTAAACTGCTTTCTGATAGCCAACAGCATACTTGGAGAAGTGCTTCACATTGAAGCTTAATGTTCCTGTAACAGAATCAAAGTGGCTATTTGTTACCTTAACAATCTCACCGTTATCTGCGATGTAGTAAGCTACAATTGCATTAACATCCTCATTAGCGGATGGTGTGTATGGAATCTCGACCTGAGCCGATCCTCCATTGAAACTGGAAACTGTTTTACCACCTGCAGTGACTGTAAAGTCAAAGATCGGACGATCTTTCACTGCCTCCTTGATTGCTTCTCTTGCCGCGGCATCCATATTCTGCGTAATGTCATTCACATCTGCTTTGCGTATGGAAATCGAAACCTCGCCTGTTGACGCGGCTGAGGAGATTGCAGATACGGCCTGCTTGTCAAAAGAAACTTGCCCGATGCCTGCTGCAATCTTAATTTCTGTTGTTGAACTGCTTGCAATTTTACTCACTGCTTCTGCAGGCAGCTTCACGTCCACTTGATTCGAAGTTGCATCTGCTGTTGCTTTGATCTCAAGTACAGTCGATTTACTTGTCGATTCTGTCATGTCTTTCAAAGCTTGTGTTACTTGAGCGACAGAAACATTAGCTATAGAAGTTCCCTTGCTGTCTTTTTCCACAGAAGGAGTAATTGTTGCTTTATCATCGTTAGTACTAGGCGTAGTTGGTCCTGTAGATGGAGTCGTTGGCCCAGATTGCGCTGGCGTACCTCCGTTTCCTTTATCATCGTGACTCGTACTCGTAGAATATACGCTTACGCTGGCTTCTGCTGCCCCATACCCATCCGGGCTAATAGCAGTGATCACTGCGCTTCCGGAGGCTACGAAAGATACGATCCCTTCTGCACTCACAGTAGCAACGGAAGGATTGGATGAACTCCATTGTACGGTACCTGAAGTGACAGCATTTCCTTGTGAGTCTGCTACCGTTGCTGTCAGTTTTGTTGAAGCCGTACCTTCCGATACAGATAACATGGTCTTATCCAAGGTAACTTTTTGAACGTTCAGCTGATACACCGCTACAGTTCCGCCCACCTCATTAGCAACTAGCAGGAGCGGGTTACCATTCGGACTAATGGACGCAGGGATGAATTCAATACCTTCAGGACCAGTATCCGTGTTCAAGTTATCTTTAGGAGTAAATACACGCGAGTTCGTGTAGTTAATAAATTTCGCGTGGACTGGATCCGTAACATCATAAGTCATAATCCCACCTATGCGCTCTAATCCTACAAAAGCTAGAACCTTACTTCCGACTTTACTAACTTTAATATCTTCAGGTTCAGGACCTTTTTTCGGGCTGCGATCATCCATAGCGGTTTTACTATTACTTGCATTGAAATTGTTAGGCAGACGTTGTGCCGTTACTTTCTCAAACTCATTGCCGCTGTCGTAGACTTGATCCATCGTATTAGCTTGCCAGATCGAGAAGGAACGTCCGCCATACAGATAGATGCTGTCATGGCCCATATCACCAGCAACCTCAACACCGTCATATTCAGTTTTACCGGCTAGGAAAATTGCTGCCGCTGAGTTTGGTACCAAACTGCCTTTCATTGCGCCAATCGTGCTTCCATTCGTTCTAACTCCCGGCCATTCTGTAACATCTCCCTCATTAGCAGTGAAGATATACGGAACTCCGTTGATCGTTTGCGTGGAAATACCATCTGGCATGTACATGCCGTAAAAAGGAACATTCTCAAACTTAATCGCATTGTCTTTCACGAGATCCAGTGAGTTGCCTGGAAGATTCAAATCCTTGAAGCCCAATCCTTTTACGGATAAAAGGGTTTTTGAAGCAATGTCGACAGT
>NZ_JBFTQB010000946.1:0-2410 GCF_056398785.1 Paenibacillus sp. 01T422
CCCTTTAAGCAAGCTTTTACTGCAAATCGGGTTAATTAAATAAGTAAGTTGAGCTCGGCATAGGGAGGCAGAGCATGAACAACGAGAGTACTTTAACAGCTCGGCAGCTCATGATATTCATTTTCTTAGTTTCATTGGGAACAACGATACTTGTCGTCCCCTCTATTTTGGCCGCAGAATCGAAACAGGATGCCTGGATCGCCGGAATAGCGGCAGTAAGCGTTGGATTACTCTTGATTTGGATGTATGTCAAATTAGCCCAGATGTTTCCGGCCATGACGCTATTTGATATGAATGAGCAAATATTAGGGAAATGGCTTGGCAAAGCGGTAACCCTCTTCTACATTTATATGATGTTCGTGCTAAGTGCGCAGGTTCTATTCTTTATTGGCACCTTCATGACGACGCAGATTATGCCGACTACCCCCATCCAATCCATTCATATTCTCATGATCACGTTTACCGTCATTGGCGCAAAGCTGGGTGTGATCATCTTAGGGAGAACCGCAGAAATCTTTTTTCCGTGGATTCTCTTACTGTTTTTCTTATTGGTGATTTTTGTAGCGCCGCAGTCCCATATCAAAAATCTCCTTCCTATTGGTGAAGCAAACTTCATATCCATTGCCCGTCCGGCTATGTTTATGATCGTATATTCCTTTTTCCCACTTGCATTTACCGTCTGTCTAATTTCAAAAGAAGCGAAATTTCCTGCGAAGTTCGCGAAATCCTTCTTCTATGGGGGCATAACTAGTGGGATCATGATGATCTTAATCACAGTACTGGGCATTCTGGTGATGGGAGCAGATCAATCATCACGACATGTCTATGCAACCTACGCACTAGCCAAAAAGATAAGCGTTGGGAACTTTCTCCAACGGATCGAGGTTACGGTTGCATTCTTATGGTTTATTTCCATTTATTTTAAGCTGACGTTTTATTTTCATGTCACGCTCAAAGCCATCTCCTCCCTTTTTCAACTGCAAAATTATAAATCTCTCGCAACGCCAGCGGGTCTCATCGTAATCGTGCTTTCCTTGATGGTGTACCCCAATGTGGCCTACATCCATGAATGGGATCAACATACCTGGGTACCTCTGGGGTTATGCTTCGGCTGCTTGCATCCCGCTTTACTCATCAGCATTGGCTACTTGCGTAGAAAAAAAGTTAAAAACCGCTAAACAAGGACGTGCTTGCATGGGCAAAGAGTCTATAACACCGCGACAACTCATGATCATCGTCATCCTTTATTCCATAGGCACGGCTATACTGGTCATTCCAGCATCAATCGCAGCGGATGTTAAACAAGATGCATGGATACCACTTTTACTGAGCATAGGTCTTGGTGCTATCTTGACCCTCCTTTATACCTCAGTTTCGAAAAAATATCCGGTCTCTTCCCTGTTCGACATCAACGACCTCGTTTTTGGCAAATGGCTGGGCAGACTCATCACTTTGGGAATCTCTTTTCTGACGCTTATTTTTGGTGCACAGGATGTTTTTTACGTAGGCCATTTTATGAGTACTCAAATCATGCCCTCAACGCCGATCCAGTCCATTAACATCTTGTTCATGCTTGTGGTCATGATGGGAGCCAAGCTGGGATTGGTTGTTTTTCTTAGAACTGCTGAAATTTTCTTCCCATGGCTGATCCTCTTGTTTACATTATTCATAACCATGAATATTCCTAATATGGATACGAACCATCTCTTACCGATTGGCGAAGCGACAGCAATCCCGATCACTCGCTCTGTCATAAGAATCGTCTGTTTTACCTATATCCCCTTGTTTATTACAATTGGCCCTATTCTTTATCAAGTTTCTAATGTAAAAAAAGCAGCAAAAGGTTACCACGTAGGCGTTGTAATAAGCGGTCTGGCCTTACTTTTACTCGTGGTATCCAGTGTGCTGGTACTAGGCCCTGATACTACGGCCATGGAAGCTTTCCCCAGTTATGCCTTGGCACAAAGAATAAGCATCGGCAATTTCTTTCAGCGCATAGAAGTTGTCGTGGCCTTTTTGTGGCTTGTTTCCATTTTCTTCAAAACATCCATGTACTTTCATACCACACTTAGAGGTTTAGCACACACATTCCAGCTAAGTGATTACAAATCGCTTTGTATTCCGATTGGGCTAATCGTGATCGTACTAGCACAAGTCGTTTATCCGAATGGGGCCTTTGAGCAGAAATGGGATAACCATACCTACATTCCGCTTGCCCTCATTCTAGGTGTTGTTTATCCACTAAGCATTGTACTGATTGGTTGGATGAGAGGACGGTTGCGCACCAAATAAATTAGGCCCAATCGGCTTATTGCGCGTAAGTGTATGTCAGGTATTACTCGAAGCGCAAAGAGAAACTCGTGCCGGTGAACGTTTATTAAGGCCCTGGGTGCAGTTGTAGAAGCAAGGT
>NZ_JBFTQB010000947.1:0-2407 GCF_056398785.1 Paenibacillus sp. 01T422
CTTCATGGCAACGTAGTAATCAACCAGAGGGGATAGTAGATACTAATGTTTATTTTATTACATCCCCAGAAAACATGCCTATTAAGAATCAAGATAAAAGACCTTTATCACAGACCCAACATTACCGCAGGATATTGCGTCGCGATCCACAACCGAGATGATTACGATTTGGAGAAAGCATATGCACAGTGTGTGGGATGTCACGGCTTTAACTGAGGCAAAGCAAGATTTAGAACGATTTGTCCAATGACACAAAAGTACCTACATAAATCAACTTCAAAAAGCTTGAGTTCTCAAGCTTTTATTTTTTTATGTAGGYAAATTTGTGTCAGTAATAAATGCACAAATCTCCCTACATTGTAGTCTTGTGGCACAAAACTACCCACATTGTAGGACTCTGAATCTTGACATATTCAACGACAAGCTTTGAGTCTTGATTAAAAGGCGTTGCAGCACCTGAATATCATTAATTGGTCTGTTGACAATCTACTCGGAATCGCTGTTGCTATCGCTTATTTAGCAGATAAAATAAAACAACCGTATCCAACCTTACTTGTAGTTGCCGGACTATTGCTTGGTCTTTTTCCCATTCAAGCGCTCCATGAAATTAAGACATATGTGGCGTCAGATCATGTATTTCAGACAGCTGTCATTTTAATTTTCTTGTCTGCTCTAATAGGAGATGCTGCACTTAAGCTGCCTTTTGGTGAAATTAAAGAGAATAAGCGACCAATATTGTTATTGGCCTTACTCGGGACGTTAATGACTTTTATTCTAATAGCTGGGCTGTCTTATTATTTGTTAGACCTTAACTTGCAAAAAGCGCTTGTTTTCGGTGCTTTAATGGCTGCTACAGATCCAGTCTCCGTATTAACCATTTTTAAGTCAATGGGTCTGAATAAGAAGCTGTCGATTATCGTAGAGGGAGAGAGTCTGGCGAACGACGGGGTGGCAGTTGTACTTTTWAAAATTGCCCTAGTTACAACAGTATTAAGTATGTCGGGGATGTTACATGGCTCACTGGAGATTGGGCTTTCGATCGTTCTCTTTTATGGAGCATTTGAATTAGCGGAAATGTTCCATTTCTCAGGCGTCATATCAGTTGTATTTGCAGGACTTTTGTTAGGTACATATGGCAAGAACATCGGAATGTCCGATTTAACTCATGAGAAAATGGATTCCTTCTGGGAAACAATTGCTTTTATCGCCAATGCACTGATATTTCTCATGGTTGGACTCGAAATTTCAAATATCAACTTCACGGAGAAGTGGTTAGAAATAGGTGGAAGTATTCTCATTGTACTCGCTGCAAGGTTCATTGCGATATATGTAAGTCTAATTTTCGATAAGGGAATACCTAGCATCTGGAAGCCGATTATTGCGTGTGGCGGGTTAAAAGGCTCTCTTTCTATTGCGTTAGTACTAAGCATTTCCCCGGATTTTGAAGGCCGTGACTTGCTATTAGCTATGACATTTAGTAATGTCGTTTTCTCACTCCTTGTTCAAGGAACAACGATTAGCCTTCTTGTTAAGAAGCTGAAAGTTAAGTGAAAAAAATCAACTGAGACCACTTCGAGAATGCTCTTGAAGTGGTTATTTAATGTGTTGAAACCTGTAGAGACTGGTAAAAATGCGGGAAAATGTGGAGATACTAAAGAAAAGTTGTCCAGCAAAACGTTGGAATTACAAGGAGAGGGGAATTGAATGGAGCAACAAGAGCGTCAAATCACAATCATTCAAGCAGCAATTGTTCTAATTAGTGCAATTATTGGGGTAGGAGTGTTAGCTCTGTCGCTTTTTACTGTAAGAGCTGCTGAATCAGGAGCGCCGCTGGTAACACTTCTTGGCTCCATAATATAATAATCATTCTATTATTCTGCTTGCTCGCAGCGTTTGCTTCACGTGAGTTTGGGGAAGTTGTTGTTACTTCGGTTTTACCGAAGACACCGCTAGAGGTAACAGTTATCGTCATGCTGCTGCTTGCTGCTGTATCAGCACGTGCTGATATCACTAATTTTGCATATTTCCATCAATTTTATTTCCCTTTCATCCTATTTCCTGTGATATTAATTGTGGTATTCTCGCTAAAAAATGCTCATTTAATCAACTTATTACCTCTATGGGGAAATGAAACGAGCCATTTTTTGGGAGGAATGCTTTCCATCATTACCTGCTAATATCTTAGAGCGATTGGACGGCGCATTTCTTGCTGTGTGGGTTACTGCGGTATTTACAACATTGCTGTCGTCTTACTATCTAGTTATCAATTTTATAAGTCGCGTGCACAATTGTGTATCCTTTCGCATTAAGGACTGTCGCAATGATACGTCAGAAAAAATTACAGAGTAGGAATCTAGATAAATAGGAGAACCCTATTTATAATAATGACTTTAGACCACTTTTGAGA
>NZ_JBFTQB010000948.1:0-2400 GCF_056398785.1 Paenibacillus sp. 01T422
CATAGAAGGACTGCATCAAGTGTAGCACAATGTGACCAAACAACTACTAAACCTAATCGCATTGCCGCTACAGCCGATAAAGATGAAAATCATATCATCTCCTGGGTCGAAGCCATCTCATTGGGTTTTGCATTATCAATTAACTGTATAGCAAGTGGTTTGGGGGCAGGAGCCAGTGGGGTATCTCCATTGTTTACAGCAATCTCTGTCGGCATTTTTTCACTGATTTCTGTAGATATTGGAGTTAGGTTTGGCTACAAGATAGCAAAATCGTGGTTTGGAAAATATGCAGAAGTTGTAGGATGTCTTTTACTAATTGTTATCGGTTTGTACGAAGTTATTATATAAATGTCATTTGTGCTAATTCATAAAAATGGAACTATTTGTAAAGACAATACGTCTAATTAATGTAGGATGCTGATCGGTATCATGCCGATTACAGGGATCACACTTCCTTTTATAAGTTACGGAGGCACCTCGCTGTTAATCAACATGATATCGATAGGCTTTGTTCTAAGTATAAAAATCTATGATGACATAGATTAGCACAGTATGATAAGAGGAATTAAGTAGTTTCACGAATGAAGAACGCTATTATTATTTCTTGAGTAATCCTGCATGTATCCATCTTTGGCCTATAAGCCATACCTTTAAACCAGTCCCCCACAGGATCAGAGCGGAACCAAAACCTACAACGAGCCACCACATAATGACTGGATGTCCGCCAAGCGTTGCATTTTCTGGTATAAATAGAAGTGTAGCAATCGCAAGTAAGGTTAAGAGACTTCCCGTTACATAGTGGGTCTTGATCCGAAACAATGATGCCAAAGGAATGAAATGAAGTCCAACGATGATGGCCATTATGGGAAAAAGTAGATTAAAATGGTTTGTAGCGGTACAAATCGCACTTGCGGCTCCTATTGCCAAGCCTTCAATCGTGAAAATGATGCCAAACCAGATCCAAACGCGTTTCCAGCGGCGTGTATCGGATTCGGCAGGTTGAGAGAATTGCTTGGATGCGACAAGTAACGAAATACCGCCAGACAGCAGCAGTATACCAACGAAAACTGCCACAATGATCAGCCCTGTGGAACCCCAACCCTGCAGCCCACCTATACCGATACCTGCCCAGAGCGTACCGAATAACGCCATGAAGATAACTCCCAACGATGTACCTCGAACAGCTGCTCTCGGAATTGTTGAAGTCGTTTGTCTCATAATCGCAAACTTCCTTTCCGCATTATTTTTGGTGATTCCACTTGAGGAGGAGAGAGATTTGAATTTATATTTTCGTGATAATTTCTTTAATGCGGGTTTTACGGAAATTTTGGATAGTCAGGAGAAGAATATTGGACATCTAGATTTGAAGAGCTCATTTGGTTCGGCAATCGATGTGTATGACGTCAATGACCGGCTGCTCTTCAAAGGCGGTTTTCCGTTTTTTTTAGGTAAATGGGAGATATCGAATCCGGATGGGAGTCTGGCCGGCGTGCTGCGAAGCCGATTTACGCTGTTCGCCAAGAAATTCACCTATGAAACGGAAGGGAGAGGCAGTTATGACATCACCTCCCCGGCATTTTCAAAAGAATATGACATATCGGATTCATCCGGCGCGCTTGTCGCTCAATTCGAAAAAGTGAACGGATGGTTTTCTTCAGGAGCTTTTACATTGAGAAACCAATGTGATGACTTGGACAGTTACGAACTTGTGGCTGTCATTATGGGTATGCATGCGATTCAAAAAAGGCAAGACGCCAGCCATGCGTCTCATTAAATGATAACCAAACAATTGCCATACTGGCAAGCAAGAAAAGACTGTTATCACCTGTGCAGTACGGGTGATCGCAGTCTTTTGTCAATGTGCGCAGCTTATAGAGGCGCAGCCAATCTTTCCATTTTAATAAAATGAATCTGTAACGAGCCGAAAAACACTCTGCCTTGATTATATTGAAGCTCACATAAGTACCCATAGGTTCGTGATATCGACTGCAGCTCTTTGAAACCTGGCAGCATTTTAACCAAAGATGTAATTTGTAGAATGACGTGATTCGGCAGATGCGTGAACATCCTTGTATGGATGCCGTCGACGACGGATATAAAGCTGGGAAATGCGGACTTGTTGAAGTGTGAGAGTTTAGCGCTATCCTGGGCAATTTCTAATATTTCCTTGTTTAGGCGATTTAGATTAATTGTAATGTTTTTGTAAAAGTAAATGCCAAATCCGATTCTGTTCGTTAGGGGGTTGATGCGTTTCTTCCACTTTAACACGGTTGCTTCAAGGTAAGTCTCCAGCTGATCAGCAAATGATCGCTTATGAAATAGGGATTTGAAAAATTTCCTCATGATTATTCTCCTTCGTATAGCAAGTTGCCTTGGATTTGACGTAAGCGTGTCGTGTAT
>NZ_JBFTQB010000949.1:0-2388 GCF_056398785.1 Paenibacillus sp. 01T422
CCTGTATGGGCTTTGCTGTTAGGTGTAGTTATCGCGAAGCTCTTTGGTGAAAAAGAATCTAGCAGTAAGCCGGGACTGGGTTGAGTAAGGAATATACGTAAGATAGAATGAAATAAGAGTTTAAATGATAATGAGATTATTTTTAAATATTCCTTTACAGGAATATTCCTTTCGTGGTATATTCGGTTTAGCAAGGGAAATACTAATGACCTAGACGAACCGAAGGCCCCGTAAACTTACAGCAAGAGAACGGATGATGACAATGGATATTAACGTCATGAGCGCCTTAGCAGAACCAACCCGCATGCAAATTGTTGAGCTTTTGCGCGAATGCCCACTCACCGTAGGGGAAATCGCCGAACGGCTGCAGCTACGCCAGCCGCAAGCATCCAAGCATTTGCGTGTTCTCAGCGAGGCTGGCATTGTAGAGGCCGAGGTGGATGCGAATCGCCGAATCTACAGGCTGCGGCCAGACCCTTTTCGAGAGCTCGACAAATGGCTGGAGAGCTACCGTGTCATCTGGGAGCAGCGCTTCGACCGCCTGGATGACTATTTACAGAAGCTGCAGGGTAAGGACACCAAGAAGTGAACGCAGCAACAGAGCAATTTTGACCAATCAAAGATATCAAGGAGGAAGTTAAAATGACGAGTCAAATGGTATCCAGGGTAGAGGATAAGGTACTAATTCTAGAGCGCGAATTCAAGGCCCCTCGCGAGCTGGTTTTTCAGGCTTTCACGCAAGCGGAACATCTGAAACATTGGTGGGGGCCAAAAGGCTGGACGCTTCCGGTGTGCCACGTTGATTTCCGCGTAGGCGGGGTTTGGCATTATTGCATGAAATGCGAAGATAAGAACCAGGGCGACTTCTATGGCATGGAATCATGGGGCAAAAGTGTGTACCGTGAAATCGTCGTGCCTGAGAAGATTGTGGTAGTGGATTACTTCTCCGATGCAGAAGGCAATGAGGCGCCGAATATGCCGGCAACCATCGTGACGCTGGAGTTCATCGAGACGGAGAACGGGACGAAGGTCATTAACCGCGGAGAATATGCGTCGGCTGAAGATGTGCAGAAAGTGATGGACATGGGTATGCTGCAAGGTGTCACAGAGACATGGGACAGACTGGCCCAGCATTTGGAGTCGATACAGGCGTAATTAGTAGATATAAAGAGGGTGTCGCTCAGTCATTTTGACTAGAGTGACACCCTCTTTTGCGTAACAGGCACGGTTTAAATCGACATACCTCCTGAGACCTCGATGCGTTGAGCGTTGACCCAGCGATTATCTTCGGAAAGCAGCGAAGCGATCATCGGGCCAATGTCGTCCGGTTCACCGGCGCGGCCAAGAGCTGTCATATCCGCGATACGTTTGTTCAACTCGGGATTGTCTCGTACCATGCCGCCAGAGAAATCGGTTGCGATGGCTCCCGGTGCAACGGTATTGACCGCTATTCCGCGTGCTCCTAACTCCTTCGCCTGGTAGCGGGTAAGAGTTTCAATTGCACCCTTCATGGATGCATAAGCTGAACTCCCTGGTGATATGATACGGGTAAGACCTGTGGAGATGTTCACGATCCGGCCTCCATCACTGATGAGTGRCAAGAGCTTCTGAGTGAGGAAAAATACCCCCTTGAAGTGAACGTTGTAGAGCTTATCGAGTTCTTCTTCCGTCGTTTGATCGAAGCTCTTGTGATGCGATGTCCCTGCGTTGTTGACAAGGAAGTGAAAGCTTTCAGAGCCAAGTTCGTTAAGCGCCTGACGCACGCTCTGCACGAATGGATCGAATGAGCTGACATTGCTGGTGTCGAGCTGCAAAGCAATTGCCGTGCGGCCCATCTCGCGCACGAGGTTTACTACGATCTTAGCTTCAGCCTGATTCGTATTGTAGGTGAAGATCACGTCGACACCCCGCTTGGCAAGGTTCAGTACGGTGTTACGGCCAAGGCCGCGGCTTCCCCCTGTGACGATGCCGATCTTTGTTGTTGACGTTGTTGTAGTCATTGTCTATTCCTTCTTTCGTGAATTTTATTGTTTGGTTAATAGTTAACTAACTGTTTAGTTATAATATAAATGCCATTGTGAGGTTTGTCAACTTATTAATGCCCATGATATATTGTAGCTACAATGAGGGTACAAGGGGGAACCGCCATGCGAAACGCCGAAGCAACGCGGGAACGGATACTGGAGGCGGCTATGACGGAGTTCTCTGCTTATGGTATCGCGGGCGCGCGTGTCGACCGTATTGCCAAGACAGCCGGATGCAACAAAAACTTGATCTATATCTATTTCCAGAGCAAAGAAAATCTGTTCACGACTACTCTGCAAAAACACCTGATGCGTGTCTATGAGGAATTAGTTTTCACACCCGAGGATCTCTCAGGTTACGCGG
>NZ_JBFTQB010000950.1:0-3251 GCF_056398785.1 Paenibacillus sp. 01T422
GGTGTAAACTTGACCCAAGAAGGGTTCTTAAATATACAAATAATAATGCCAAGCCTCTCTGAGCAAGAAGAGATAGTTCGTTTGCTAGATGGATTGCTTGAGAAAGAGCGAAAAGTAAAGGATTTAACCAATATTATTGATAAAATTGATCTTATAAAGAAAGCTATCTTAGCTAGTGCTTTCCGTGGTGGACTGGGAACGAATGATCCAGGCGAGGAAAATGGATTGGAACTTCTAAAAGAGCTACTATAATAATCTATGTAAAAGCTTATAAAACGGCGCCTTAATAGGTGCCGTTTGTCATCTAAACAACCCTAAACTCACAATTCTCCTTCAGAAAATATCCTCCAGCCATCTTCACTGATATCTCACAATGAGATTCAATAACTCCACCTTCAAATATTTGTTCAAGTATCCCTTTTGTATTCCTTTGAAAAACACCAACATAGGCTCTGTTGTGTATTGCAGCATCCAAGTGAGCGTCAGTATCAAGATGAAATCCAGCTTTGAACATAATGAACCTCCATAATTAATCCTTTTTGTATTTTACCAATGAGTTTTCTTTTGGGTAGTAGACGTAGGCTGGAAAAGTAACTGACTTACGGTTAACGGGATAATTAGTCATAATGTGCCTCTCGCTATCAAACATATAAATAAAATATAGGTTTTTAAGTTCCTCTTCAACAAGATTAACTGGTATTTTTTCAATTTTATAAGTCGGTGATATTGGTTTATTAAATGATTTATAAATAAATCTATAAATATAAAATAAGAGTGTAAAGAAGATAAATATTGAGCCTATTATTACAAGTAAATTCGAGTATTGCTTTGTGTAAAAAAAATTAACTAGATACTTTTGATTTAATGCTGAACTGAAGAATGATAAAAATAAAATCAAAGCAAGACTTGTAATAATAACGAAATTTACTAGTTTTGATCTTAATAACACGCCAAATAGAGAAAGTAACCAAGAAACAACTAAGAATATTCCTGTAATAATAATTAATCCAATATCAATTGTAATAAAAATATATTGTGACATAGCTGACATTTTAGAGTAATCGAAAAATATGCTTGGAATAACTATTGTTAGAACAAGAATTAATGAGACTGATATGATCTCCAGGAAATCATCCCAATCTCTATTATTTTTTGGTGTTAGTAATATATCTATTACTGTTTTGTTTGTTGAAGTAATGTTGAATTTAATTAATACAAAGGCAACGGTTATTAGTGGGGCTACTTTTAACAAAATTTCAATGATTCCAGACATGTGTTCTTTACTCCTATTATGGATATATTTGGTTGTAAGTTTAATATACCATAAGACCTAGTTCTAAAGATACAAAAATTGCCTATTCAGGTCGAATGTGGTGTGGTAAAATTAGGGAAAAACCTTGAAGGAAGATAACTATGAACGGTATAAAATTAAAAAGAAAAATATCTGACCTAATAAAAGTTACGACACATGCATTTCAGGATGATTCAATAGAAGATATTTGTAATAATTCTCGTAAAGCTGCGGAAGCTGTTTGTAAAGCGATTATCTTTGATCATTACGGAGAACAATTGGGTGAAGACATAATTTTGGGGAAGAAGGATACTCAAGGAAACCCAAAGCCTAAAGTTAAAGAATTAGATCTAGCATCTTTAACACAAATAGTTATAGAAAGTCAACCAGGTAAAAGAATAATTAATGATAAACGGTTAAGGCAAATGGTTGAAACTTATTTGGAAACTATAAGAGTTCATGGAAACCCGGCATCGCATGATACAAATAGTAACAGTGATATAGTAATGCCACTGCATGCTAATACAGTAAGATTAGCTCTAATTAATTTAATTAAGTGGTTTTTTGAAGGATATCTTGAAGATACGCTTCCTTTGAGTTTATTAGATTTTACAAAATCATTTGATTCTGTAGAACAAATGTCATCTGCTCTTACACCAGAATTAACTTTACTAAGAAAACATAAGAAAGAACTTAAAGAATGGTTTGAAGCACTAGACTATACCTTTGATAGTTTTGAAATTGAAAATGATGAATCATTTATGTTTATATTAAAAATTCCTGGTAGACGCGGGTCCACTTTAAGTATATTTATCTATGGAATAACATCGGAAACGAAAGTACAACAAATTACAGAATTAGCTGATGTAACTTCATACCATGACTGTGATGAAGGTTGGATAGTAACAAATTCTAAAGTTAGTAAAGCTGCTAGGGAATATGCTGAGGAAAATAAAGATAAGAATGTATTCTGTTATAATTTTGATGAACTGATTGAGGAGACAATAGACTTTTCTAACTATTTTAATTGGGTTGAAAATGAAATCAATAGAAAAGAGATTGAAAAGTATTTTATACCACTATCTTGTGAGATTCTCTGCTTTTATGCAACTAAATAAAATGGGAAAACTATTGCTAATTTTTGATGGATTTGATGAGATGGCTGATAAAGTAAATAAGCAAAAAATGATTGATAATTTTTGGGAGCTTGCATCAGTAATAAAAGGAAACTCTAAAGTTATACTTACTTGCCGAAATGAACATTTTCCTCAAATTAAAGAAGGAAGATCTCTTCTTAATGCTGAACTTAAAGAATCTACAAAACAACTTACAGGAGAAAGTCCACAGTTTGAGGTACTCGAATTATTAAAGTTTGAAAATCATCAAATAAGAAAACTGTTATCAATACATACAAATGAACCAACTGTTGAGTTAATAATGGAAAATAACGAAATTTTAGATTTGTTAAGTCGGCCTATTATGATTGATCTTATTATTGATTCAATTAAAGAAATAGAACTCAATAAACCAATTGATATGGCGAGGATATACTTATATGCTACAAGACGTAAAATGGAAAGAGATATTAAACATGCTAGAACCTTTACATCGCTTGCCGACAAGTTATATTTTTTATGTGAACTTTCATGGGAAATGATTGCGAATGACAAATTATCAATAAATTACAAAGAGTTTCCGGATGTTATTAATAGATTATTTGGAAATAGAGTAAATGATACAGAGATTGATTATTGGAGATATGACTTGCGTGGACAAACAATACTTATAATAGATGAAGAGGATGGTTACTATAAACCTGCTCACAAATCTTTTCTTGAGTATTTTGTTGCTTACAAATTTGCAGCTGAGCTGGGTACCTTACCAGATGATTTTTTGGAATGTGCTCAAAAACAATCTCATGTTGATGGGTCAGAAAATTCAAAGCCATACACATGGAGTT
>NZ_JBFTQB010000951.1:0-2382 GCF_056398785.1 Paenibacillus sp. 01T422
GCGTCAAGGTGTTTAAAAGTTCCAAAGCTGAACCTACAGGTTGTAGGGTGGAATGGAGCATCGGATTAATGAGTTGTTCATTAACAAGCGTTGTATCTACCAGGCCGTCGATGCACACAATTGCGCAAGGATACTCCTCCTGGCCAACCGTAAACTGTCTGATAATGAGATCACTTGGCTGATGCAGCAGCGTTCTTATCGTATGCAAGTTATCCTGCAGCGTAGGCAGCATGACTTTGGTTTTGTCTGAAGATGATGTTTGTGCTGGGGATTTCGTTATGCTGCTCTGAGACATGCGTCTTCTTCCGAATAATTGTTTGAACACGGCAAGCCCTCCGCTTTATAAATAGCTTCTCTGTAATATTTACCAATTTAGTTAGAAATAAACGGTTTTTTGTAAGGTACTACGCAAACATAGTACTTTCCGAACTACGGAAAAGGTTTAGAATGAAGAGTAATTTGACCGAAAGCAGAAAGGGGATGAGCGAAATCATCCAAATGGATTAAACTAACACGCTTCTTTTTCGTCTAAGAAGTGTATTTATTCGTGAAAGTTTGTTATTCTGGAAGTTGCAAACAGCCTTTATATTTTTTATTCTAAAAATATTGCAACATTATGAGACGTTGCTGCGTCTGTAAGATTGCAAGAGGGAGGGATCCCAGTGGCAGCACCCGAACTGGTTAAAAGAGCTCAGGCCGGTGATCGTGATGCACTCATTACCCTATTGCGAGAAATTGAGTCTCACGTCTATCGAACCGCTTATTATATTTTGAATAATGAACAAGATGCCCTTGACGCTTCACAGGAGGCGCTACTTCGGATTTATACCAAAATTAATTCATACGAAGAAAAAGCGTTGTTTAAGACGTGGGTACAGCGGATTGTAACGAACATCTGCATCGATAAATTTCGCAAGGCGAAACCTACGGTTTCTATTGATGAGCATGATATGACGTTTACTGCGGAGCAAAATGTTGAATATGAAATTATGTCTGGCTATTTAGCCAAAGATATTCGAGAAGCAATAGATAAGCTTCCCGAGCACCATCGATCTGTTGTTGTTCTTCGTTATTTGCAGGACTTTTCGTACCATGAGATTGCTGAATCTTTAGATTTACCGCTGAATACGGTAAAGTCTTACTTATTTCGAGCTAGACAGCAGTTACAATTGTTGCTCCAAGAATATCAGAAAGGAGGTGTTCGGGGATGAATTGTCAAGAGGTGATGGAACTTATGCAAAGGCAACTGGATGGAGATCTGAACTCACAAGAGGAAGATGAGCTCCATGCTCATTTAGCCTATTGTCTGGACTGTGTACAAGTGTTTGAACGTTTACAAAGATTGTCGGGCGAATTAGCCCAATTACCGAAGGTAGTTCCTCCATACAGCTTGGTCGATGCCATTCTGCCGCAGCTAGATGAGATTGATAAAGAAGCCGCGGCGTCCATTACCGACAAGGCAGCTGTCTTCAGCGCAGAAGTTAGCCATATTGAACAAGGACAGCGCAAGAAACTCCCTTGGACACGCCGATTTGGATCGCAGTTCTCTTGGAAATTTGCAAGTGGCGTCGTTGCCGCTGGTCTCATTATTGGATTCTTTGCTTTTAATATGAAGCATCCTGTGATGGATAACGCCGATGGTCTGTTGCCGATGGCAGCATCTAACCAAGGGGCTACTCGTCAGGAATCGGCTGCCCCAGAGTTGAAATTGAATCGAGAAGCCCAAGATCAAATGAAAGGTTCAGGTAATCCTGGCGCTAACGATTCGCCTACCCCAAGTGATGCTGCTTCGGATTCTAAACCGGCAGCGGGGCAGGAGTCACAATCTGCTGGATCGAATGCAGTGGAACCGCAAGCTACAACGGATGCACCACTAGAAAAGCCGGATACAATCAATCCGTCCAAATCGATGGACTCCAAAGATATTACAAGTACAGGTCCTTCAACTTCGGAGCCTGAACGTATGAAAACCCCAGATACAGCAGGCGGTAAGGAACAGAAAGCTCCGGATCCCCAACCAACGAATTCGAGTGCGGCACTCATTGCTCCTAATCAAGCTGCCAATGATCAGAAGACAGCAACAACACAGCCTTCACCAACCCCTACGCCTACTCCATCTTCCAGAAAAGGGACAGAGAGAGATGCAGGAGCTGGTGTGTATACTTTGACCGTACCGGTCACTGATAATTTCATGAAGTCAGCAACAGGGACTTTGACAGCGGCAATTGAAGATCATCATGTAGTAATTCGCAATAGCGAAACTCTGGAGATTGTATTCGCGTCCAAGCAGGTTTGGAAACCAGAGGATGAGATCACATTGGTCGAGTGGTCCAAGGATGACAAATTATTTTATCAAGTCCAAAGTGGTGGTACGCTTCATAC
>NZ_JBFTQB010000952.1:0-2381 GCF_056398785.1 Paenibacillus sp. 01T422
ACTGAGGTGCAAGCGGTTAAAAGAAAGTCTTGAATTAATCAGCTGCAAATTAGAGGAGCTGCACACGGCTTCGCTCCATTTGACGATAGACAAGAAGCCGAAGCTGCAGCAAATCGACCGGTACATAACGGATCATTTGGCTGAAAATATTTCGATGGTGGATATCGCCGATTATTTATTTCTGAATCCAAGTTATTTTTCACGGTATTTCAAGCAAGAAACCGGTGTGAATTTCGTTGATTACTATCATCAATTCAAAATGAAAATTGCCTGCGGCTTGTTAAAGGAAAAACAATACAATATCGAGATGATAGCGCTGAAGCTAGGCTATATGGAACGTACGTATTTTTCAAGAATATTTAAAAAGTATGTTGGGGTCAGCCCTAAGCATTACAAATGAGGCCGACAGGCGTGACTTAGAGTGGACGATATCCGATGTAAGCGTGTACACTGGTAGATAGACGCAAAAAAGGCAAAGGCATCCATTCTTCGCTTTGCTCACCGTCGTCATTTCATTTGAACAATGGAGGCTGAACATGAGGAAAACGCTATTTAATCGGCTGCTGCTTTCCTATATGCCGATTTTTATTATCGTGGTCACGTTTACGTTTTTCGTGTTTTTTCAGGTGCTGAGTGAACAAAGCCGCAAAGAGGCGCTAAATGCCAACAAGATGTTGTCCTTACAAGCGATGCGCCTGATCGACACCTCGTTGAAGGCAATCGACAACATGGTAATGATGGAAACAATTAATAATAAGGAATTGATCGATTTCTTCAATAACGAAGCCAAAACTAATGTTTATATCAATATTAGCGCGGTAAAAAAAATGCAGGACATGATCTCCTCGTACCCAATGATTGATTCGATCTATTTGGTGCGGTTTGACGACAATTTTGTGCTCAGTAATGCAACAAGCGATCAGTTAAGCAACTACAAAGACGAGCCATTTATTCAGAGGGCCAAAGACCCGCTGGTAAGCAAAAAATGGTCAGGCGTTAGAAATTTCGAGCAGTTTTCTGTAAAAGGCAGCAAGCCTGTAGTCAGCTTGGTGCGGGGTGCACCATTCATTACTGGCGAGAAAGGAATGATCGTCGTCAATGTGGCGACGGATTCGTTACGGACCAGCATCGCCGATCTGTATGACTCCAAAACAAGTTATATCGGCCTTCGGGACGCCGTGGGTAACGATTTGTTTCGAGAATCCAGTTCAAACGAACAAACAAGGATTTTCTCGAATTATGTATCGAGCTATACGGGATGGTCCTATCAGAGCGGGCTTGTTAACGGCAAAGTGTTTCATGTCATCTCCTCGCTCTATAACGTTTGGTTTATTATCGGAATCGCGATGATTGTGGTTGGATTCGTGTGGCTGCTTTATGTGACGAGGCGTAATTCGAGGCCGCTGGAGCAGATCGTGGCACGTATTCGTGGTTACAGTCTCCCGTTGTCCAAGGAGGGGGGAGATGAATTTTCGTTCATCGAATCCGCTTTGTCCAATATTATCGAACAATCGAATCAGTATCAGCAAAAGCATGAAGAAGACAGGCATCTGCGAACGAGGTACTTGTTCCATCAGCTCATCGAAGGCGACACGGGGTTAACGCACGAGGAGTGGGTAGAAGAAACAAGCAGCCTACAGCTCCCCTACGCTTCCGATCGACAAGTGGTGCTGGTAATCGAAATGGATAAATACAGTGATTTTTGCTGCCAATACTCACGCAGAGATCAGAATCTTCTCAAATTTGCGCTGCGCAGTGTCATTCAGGAGCTCGCCCCGAAATATGAGCTCGTGCTGTGGGCTGAGTGGACTTCCGCTTATCAGCTCAGTGTTATGGCGTTCATCGATAGCGAGGAGGAAGCCAGCACGACCTCGATACTTCAACTTTTTGATCATGTACGTGTGTGGGCTCAGGAGAACTTGAAGTTTACGGTAACGGTTGGTATTGGTGAACAGGTTGTACAGCTTGCGAGTGTTGCAAATTCGTATAAAGAAGCGCTAAGGGCGCTTACATATAAAATTGTGCTTGGTGAAAACAGGCTGATCACCAGTGAGCACATTGCCAATCACGGCCAGGCCGAAGTCTTTTCACATCTAAATGCCATTCGCTCCATCCTTCAGTCGTTCAGGCTTCTTGAAGAGGAATGGAAGACGAAGTATGACGAGCTTTTTGGCGAAATGAAGCTTGGGTTATTGACCAAAGATGAAATCACGAATCTGATGAATTATTTAATCTATTATTTGGGGCGGGAAATGGCGGGGATGACCAAAGAGTCTCAAGAAATATGGGTGCAAGACGGCCTGCCGAGGCTCAGTAAAGTCATGGATGACTGCCATTCCCTTGAACAAATGCGGGAAGAATCCTTGCATGTATTAAACAGT
>NZ_JBFTQB010000953.1:0-2376 GCF_056398785.1 Paenibacillus sp. 01T422
GGAGTGAATGGTCAGAATCACGGGTGTTTCTGGATAAATTTGCTTCATTACCATTGCTGCTATTGGATGATGCGCATGAATGATGTCATACTTCTTAGTCACTCGCAGCTTCGTCCACCAAACATAATCCTTGTAAGTCTGAATGTATTTATCAACGATCGGGTTACCGGCATACTTCCGCCAATCGAAAGTGACGAATTCCACTTCCTCTGTGCCTTTATTACGAATCCTTTTTGGCAGCGAAAATAGTTCCATTTCCCATCCCTTTTTATTAAATCGATCCAATATATAGGGAACCATGGATGACACCCCACCCGGTTGTTCCGGGGGGAAAAATAATGCTTGCAAGATGTTCATTGCATGAGCCCCTCTCCCAAAGCCTTGAGCTTTACCTTCTTATTGTAACTTGTGTGCGCCGAATAGAAAAGAGAACAACTTTATGCCGCTTGAAACGATTCTATCCCTCTCTCTCATTTTCCTTTATAATAGAATCACATCTTGTCGAAAAATAGGGATTTTGGGGGAACGCATGAAAGCTGTTGATCTCATGTTCGGTGATTTAGCTTCATTATTATCGAATGCTATCGTATTGGTCATTGTTACACTCATGTTCGTCATTTCACTTCGATTGTTTCTTGATCGCCGCAAAAAAGGCTACATGTCGATGACCTTCTCCGTTATTTTCGTTGGCATTCATTACCTGCTTAAGATATACGTCTTGCTCACAGCACTAGATACAAGCTTAACGGCGTACCTGCTGTTAATGCTAAAAATCGTTTCTTTCGTACTTTTGAATTTTGGAGTTTATCAATTATACAACCGAACGCACCGCAAACAGTACATATTTTTCTATGGTTTGATCATTATGGGATTCGTTGTCTCTATTCTTCATTTCAGTGTGCCTCAAATGTACAACGGAACGAGTCACCAGGTTCGACTGCTGCAAGACATTGGTCTTGAGCTTTATGTTTTTGTGCTGATCTTCCTTTGTTTTTACATGATACCTCCTTATATTGGTCAACAGGCGAAGTATCAATGGGCGCTTACGATCTTTTTCTTCATCCAAACCTGTCATTTAATCAATGTATATATGTACGGCAATGATCAGATTTGGCTCACCTTGGCGGGCAATATTTTGCCGATTGTCTTCTACTTTTTATTATTTATCATGCTGTTTGATCGTGTCGTCGAGCTCATGCAGGCTATCTACAATTCATCCATCACCGACGGACTGACTCGCTTGTATAACCGCAAATTTTTCTACAATCGTGTTTCGCAGTATGTAGGGAGACATCTTCCTATTTATATTCTGTTCAGCGATATTGACAATTTCAAGAAATTAAATGATACCAAAGGTCACCAAATGGGCGACGATGTGTTGAAGCAAGTAGCTCAAATTATGAAGGAAGAAGCCGAGGAATGCGGCATTGCAGGCCGTTACGGCGGGGAAGAGATGGTTGTGATGGTTACGGATCCAAGTATCAAAATGGACGCATTCGCGGAACGTGTTCGCAGCCGGATTGAGAAGGAGACCATCGTTACCGCCAGTATTGGGTATAGCAAATACAAAAACGGCGTAAGCGCCGAAGAGCTTATCAAGCAAGCGGATCAGGCCATGTATAAGGCCAAAACAACCGGGAAAAACAAGGTTGTTAAATACGCCTAACCTAAAAAGGGCTGTCTCCAAGGTCCAATGACCCGCGAGACAGCCCCATATTCCTTCTATTCCTTCTATTCCTTCTACTCGTCGTCTGCTTCAAGCACATGTGCTTTGCAAAATTCTTCTACTACCGTGATCTCATCATCCTCAAGATCAAAATCCAGGTACAATTGCGTCGTTTTCTCATATAACTCGTATTTCAAAAGCCCTGATTTGCCTTCTTCAACGTTATAGATCGCACGAATGTACAACCCGCTTTCGGAGTACAATTCATCATCTTCCTCAACTTCGACATCTATAAGAAATTCGTATCGCCGTCCACTCAAAATGCCGAACGGATCTTTGATCACTTCAACCGTGTAACTCGTAATTGTAAACATCGTATCCCCCCTTTTTCATCTGAAGGCTTTAGTATACCTGATTATGGGAAGAATCGCACATATGCCTCAGATCAACCTCACGATTTGTCCCGCGGGAATTTCGACAGAGTCGCCCTCCGCACTGATCCAAACCGAAGTCGCTGTAGGATTATGGACAAGATGACGATCTACCGAGTAGCGTAATTGTTCCACGGCCTGCAAGTAGGTAACTATCTCCGTATTCGTCGCGTACCAGATGTTGTCGTGCCCGCCTATCATCTCTCCAAACCGGTCAATAAGCTCCCAATTGTTATCGCTTTCAAATTCATAACTATGTCCCCATACATAAAACAGCGC
>NZ_JBFTQB010000954.1:0-2374 GCF_056398785.1 Paenibacillus sp. 01T422
GCCCTACACCAAATATCGCAATTTTCGTCATAAGAGATCAACCTTTAATTTGTATTAGGCTTGAACGGCAACTTCTGCCAGCACTTGCTGCAAAGCTGCAATGAATTTCTCATTTTGTTCGCGTGAGCCGATTGTAACTCGAAGGGATGTCGGGAAGCCAAGCATATGTCCGCCACGAACAATAATTCCTCTACGCAACAAACCGTTAAATACTTCGGCCGCAGGGCGTCCTACATGAACCATAACGAAGTTACCATGTGCTGGGAAAGCCTGTAATCCCATTTCGTTAAATTGCTCCGTTAAATAATTCAAACCTGCTGTATTCGCCTCGCGGCAGCTTGCGATGAAGTCTTGGTCCTTAATCGCCGCTAAAGCAGCAGCTTGTGCAATTCTAGTCGTGTTGAACGGCTCACGCACTTGATTAATGGATCGGATCACATCTGGATGCCCAACGCCATAACCGATTCGCAATGAAGCCAGTCCGTATATTTTGGAAAAAGTACGCAGTGCAATGACATTGCGGTACTGGCCAATCAGCTCGATACTATCCGGGAATTCTCCCGTCGTGTTGTACTCACAGTATGCCTCATCCAGAACGACCAGTACATGCTCAGGAACTTTGGCTAAAAAAGCCTTAATTTCCGCATCCGTGTTCATCGTGCCGGTCGGATTGTTGGGATTACAGATCCAGACGATCTTCGTACGCTCCGTAATTGCATCCAGCATGCCGTCCAGGTCGTGAGTGCCGTCTTTCAACGGAATCTCGATGGACACAGCTCCCTCAATCTCACAATTGTGTTTATATTGCGGGAAGGTATGAGAAGCCATCACGGTTTCATCGCCTTGTACGAGGAAAGCGCGTGCTAGCATTAGAATAACCTCATCGGAACCTGCACCGAAGATTAATTGATTCGTCGCGACTCCAAGGTACTCAGCCACTGCTTCTGTCAGCTGAACAGCACCGCCGTCTGGGTACAAGCTGATGTTAGCGATTTCCGCTTCAATCGCAGCTTTTGCTTTTGGCGTGGAGCCAAATGGATTTTCGTTGGATGCGAGTTTAATCACTTCCGTTAATCCCAGCTCTCTTTTTACTTCTTCAATAGGTTTACCCGGTTGATAGACCGGCAAATGTACAATCGTTTGTTTCGGTTTCATTGGTAGCCACCTCATCAATTAGTTGTCCGAATTTTGTAATTGTCCCACAAAACTAGTAGCTTTGTAAAATGTGGTTCCTTTTATGTAGAAGGAATATTGCGTTAGCCACTCATTTGAGACAAAAGTCTCGATGATCAACACATAATAGTGTACTGCTTTAACGCTTAACAGTAAATAGGTAATTTTTAAAAATCCCCCTAGACAAGTGTCTAGAGGGATTTCATTATCTACCTTTTAGCTGGCCAACAAAACTGCCAATTTGCTGCAGCCCTTCTGGATGGGCTGCATCTTCTTTAAAATGATGCAGCGCGCCTTCAATCGATCGGACAATCGCGCTCCCCACAACAACACCGTCGCAGAGCTTCTCAAACCGCTGAACCTGGTCCCGGCTCGAAATACCGAATCCAACAACGATTGGCACATTCGCCGCTTCCCGCACCGTGGATAGAAAATCCTCGATCCCGCCGAAAAATTCAGCTCGTTCACCAGTTACACCTAGTGAAGAAACACAATAAACGAATCCTCGAGCTCCAGCTGCGATGCGCTTAACACGATCATTCGAAGTTGGCGCAACTAATGGGATCAAATGGACACCGTAGGATTCTGCAATTGCTCTCGTTTCTCTATCTTCTTCTAGTGGAAGATCTGGAATGATGATTCCGCTGATTTCATTTTCCTGCATTGTTTTGAAAATGCGTTCTAGTCCAATCTGCAGAATAGGATTGTAGTAAGTGAATAGAATGAATGGCAGCCTAGAGCCTCTATCCCGCGCTTGGCGAGCTACATTTATGACATCAAAAATCGTAATTTTACGAAGCAATGCTCGTTCAGAAGAACGTTGGATGACAGGACCATCGGCTAACGGGTCCGAATAGGGAACACCCAGCTCGATCAAATCAGCACCAGCCCGCTCCATTTCAAGAATAAGTTCCAAGGAAGCTTCAACCGATGGATCACCAATGGTCAAGAAAGGGATCATTGCTGTTTCCCCCCGCTCTTTAAGCTCAGCAAAACGCTTATCAATTAGGTTCATTACTTATTCCCTCCCTGTGCCAAGATAACTCATAATAGATTCCACATCTTTATCGCCGCGTCCGGATAGGCTAACGACAATAATTTGGTCCTTAGACATCGTTGGAGCAAGTTTCACCGTATGCGCAATCGCATGAGCGCTCTCCAGAGCAGGAATGATACCTTCCGTACGGCTTAACAATTGAAG
>NZ_JBFTQB010000955.1:0-2371 GCF_056398785.1 Paenibacillus sp. 01T422
ACGGAGTAGCGAGCATCACCAAGCTCAAGTTTCGTCAAGATTGGTTGTGTACCCAATTTGAAGTTTTTCGTAGCTGTGATATGGCTGTCGTTGTTAACGATAGTTACAGGGATCACGGATACGCCTTGTGTTGTGCTTTCGTTAGCTGTATCCAAAGTGATCAACAAAGTACCATCTGTATCTTTCGTGATTTTTGTGAATGTAGCTGCAGATGTGTAAACATTATAAGAACCAGCGTTTGTTGTTGCATTCTCACCATATTGGTTAGAAGCTTTTACTTTCACGATTGTTTTATCTGCATAAGCGATGGTGTCGCCAGCATTTACGAAATCAATTTTTGTAAGAACTTCATCTTCACCTGTGAAAGTTGCCGATGTTTTCTCAACTGTAGCTGCATCCAAACCGGAAACTGTTACTGTGTACTCACCATTGCTGACTTTCACATCTGCCAATGTTAGAACCGCGGATTTCTTGTCATCAGAGAATTTTGTAGTTGTAACAACATCGCTAGTACCTTTTTTCAAGCTTAAAGTAGCTTTGTCTGTATCAACTGGTTTGTTAAATGTAACTGTTACTTGTTGTGCACCTGTTGCTTTTGCTCCTGTAACGGATACTTTACCAGCCGGTACATATTGTTGTTTCGCTTCATAAGCACCTGTCAAAAGTAGATCACGAGTTGCGTTAGCTTGGCCACCAAATGTACCATCTTCACCGTTAGTTAGAAGTTTCAATTCAAGTGCCAGAGCAACATAACCTTGTGCCCAGCCAGATACCGTTGTGTCTGTACCTGTTTTGCCTTTAGCTGCTTCATCTTGACCAAGAACACGAACCAAGAAAGTAGCCARTTGTTCTTTCGTTACTTTACCAGCTGGRTTGTATTGACCTTCAGCRTAGCCGTCTGTTACGCCAGCAGTTTTCAAAGCTTCRATATAAGGAAGTGCATAACCATTAGCTTCGTCGGTTACACTAACGTCAGTAAAGCTCGAAGTTTTCAAATCTTTRTTAACGTCAAGACCCATGATCAATGCAGCAACTTTTGCGAATTGCGCACGGTTCATTTCGTCTTTCAGACCAAATGTTGTTTCGGATACACCGTCGAAGATACCAGCAGAGATCATGGCATCAAATTTCGCTTTTGTAGCAGCATCCAGGTCTTTCAAATCTGTGAAATCAGTAGATGATTTCGCTGCGAATGCTAGGGATGAGAACATCGAAAGAGCCATAGCGGATGTAAGAACTACGGAAAGTGTTTTTTTCATAAAGTTTTGTTTCCTCCTAATATTTTAAAGTTTTTTGTTATAAAAACTTATAACCAACGGGACGACAGTTTGAATCATTTTCTTTGCCGATTCTATGTAGCTCCGCGGCTATCATCTCGGCTACACGACTTAGTATACGTGA
Source organism: Paenibacillus sp. 01T422 (assembly GCF_056398785.1). Lineage (NCBI taxonomy): Bacteria > Bacillati > Bacillota > Bacilli > Caryophanales > Paenibacillaceae > Paenibacillus > Paenibacillus sp. 01T422. The sequence continues at coordinate 1,402 of NZ_JBFTQB010000955.1, forward strand.
GTATATACTAAATTTCATTGATAAGTATTTTCCAGCAGCTTCGTTTTACTAGTTTAATACTTATCGGTTTGTGCATGTATCACTCACATTTACAATTTACATTTTAATTGTGAATTAAATAAGTACGGAACCTGAAATCTAGCTAAAAATTAGCTTAATATAAGCTGAAACGAATTATTAAAAAGGTAAAAGGCTGCATCCGATTTTATCGGAGCAGCCTATGTTCATTCAAGATTTAAGGAATTTTCTTCTGTTGTTTAAGCACTCGGTTAGCAATAGCCGCGGCTTGAGCTCTAGTCATATTCCCTTTAGGATCATAACTATATGTTGGCTTTTTCTGTCCTTGAACAGGAGCATTTTCGATGCCATCCATTAGTCCCGCTTTGATCACTGCTTCAACGGAAGCTAGTGCATAGGTATCAATGTCACCTGCATCTGTGAATTGCTTTTTAAGATTAGCTAGGGATTTGACTGAATCCGCGCTGGTTTTCATGTTTGCTGCTCTTTCAATCATAACAGCTGCATCTTGACGGCTAATAGAATTGGTCGGAAGGAACAAGCCGTTGGAGTTACCTCTAACGATTCCTGCCCGCGCTCCTGCTTCAATATGCATGAAGTCATACAAACTGCTGCTATTCGGTAATCCAAGACCTCTGCGCACATCCGCGAATGTTCCTTGGAAGTTAGGGTTGGTCGGATCGTTAGTGTGATAGGTTGTATCTTCATTCACTAATGGGATATTAAAAATGTTAACCAGCATCGTTACAAACTCACCGCGAGTAATTGCGTCATTCGGTAAGAACTGTCCCGGTGTCTTGTTGTTCATAATCCCTTTGGAATAAAGAATATCCAGATAATCACGAGCCCAATCATGATTCGTTACATCATTAAAGCTGTTATCCATATACATGACTTGGAAATAACCGAAATTATCAACCGGTACTTTGATCGTATGAGCTTTGGCATCTAC
>NZ_JBFTQB010000956.1:0-3820 GCF_056398785.1 Paenibacillus sp. 01T422
GCAAATGATCCTGATCGGGACTAAAGCGCCCGGAGAAGGCATTGCAGGCATTTCCATTGATGGAGGTACAGAACGGATGATAGATCTGTATGCATCTTCAACACAAACCGGAGCTACCTTATTCGTTTCCCCAGTCCTATCTTCCGGTCAACATATAATAAAGGTTAGGGTGACTGGGGCTAAAAATATATCCTCTACAGGTACTGTCGTTACTATTGACCGTGCAGAAATCGTCCCTGTAGATCAAATTGCTGTCACCGGCGTGCAGATGAACATGACACAATTGCTATTGGGTGCAGGGCAATCAGGCGAGATTGAAGCGGTCATATCGCCGGTCAATGCTACGAACAAAAACGTGACGTGGAAAAGCAGCGACGAAACAGTAGCGACTGTTGCAGATGGCGGAAACGGCAAAGCTGTGGTGACGGGACTTAAAGCGGGAAGCACGGAGATCACGGCAACTACGGCCGAAGGCAACTTCACGGCTGTTAGTCAAGTAACGGTAGAAGCAGTTGTTCCGACAACTCCTGGAACGACCCTAAGCGGTGCAGACTCGGTTGCCGCAGGCAGTGAGTTTACGGTCCGTTTCGGACTGAAGAACGTGACGCAAAACGTCTATGCGCAGGACATTCAGCTGAACTATGATGCCAATGTCATGGAGTTTGTTTCGGCAAAGTCAACGCAAGACGGTATTAGCATCGTTCAATCCAAGGATCAAGCAGGAACGCTCCGCGTTATTCTGGCGAGTCAAGGGGCTGGCCATGCCATTACCGGTACGGCTGAATTCGCAGACATCATCTTCAAGGCGAAGAATGTGCAGGATGCGGCAGCTGGAGTGATTACGATCGCGGACGCAACGTTAGGGGATGATCAAGGGAACGAAACGAAAGCAGACGGATCTTCGATCACCGTCCGAGTTACGCCGATACCAGTTGGAACTCCGGGAGATGTGAACGGGGACGGTAAAGTCAGTATCGGGGATCTTGGTTTTGCAGCTGCTAACTATGGTAAAAACTCCTCAAGTCTGGACTGGAACCAAGTTAAACTCGCGGATATAAACCATGATAATGTGATTGACATCAACGATCTTGCAGCAATCGCGAGCAAAATTATTCAATAAGTTAAGCACGGTGTGGGCTTAGGGAGCTTCTCTCTGAGCTCACACTTCCAGAGGAGGACAACATGATTAAAATTTTATCACGCAGCCTGGTGATTTGCCTGATGGTCACGGCGTTTACGCCTGGTATCCCAGTCGTTCAAGCAGATATGGCTGTAACAGGTACGAAGGAATTGACTAAAGCCATCCATCAAGAGCCAGGAACAAATAGCACCGTAAAATTAACATTTGATATGGTTGACGGTGAGAATTTGATTGTGAACGGTGATTTTGAGCAAGGAAGCGCACTCTGGACTAGCTATAGCGGCACGCAGTTTTCCATCCTAAACGATTCCATCAACGGTGGCACCAAAGCTTTGAAGGTAACGGCGCCGAATGGCGGTGCCAAACATGATTATTTCACAAATGGCGTTACCCCGAATGCGTTATATACGTTTGAAGCCTGGGGCAAAACCGAAGGAGGTACGAGTCCGGCGTGGATTTCGGTTGAGTTCAATTCGGGCGGGACGAAGGACCTTGCATATACCGAAACGGCGTACACGAAGAAGTCTATGTCATTCAGAGCGCCTTCGAATGTGGTGAGTATGCGACCATAAAGTCGTGGCCTTCCAGTCTGTCAAAGTGGCGGCATCCTCTTCAGCGGTAACCTATGCGGATATCCAGTCTCTGAGCCTGACGAATGGACTTGCGACAATCTCGCTGGATGCCGTGCCAACGACAGACCCCACTGCAACTGACTTTACGGCTGCTTATACGACCGATGATGATCCGACATCCCATTCCGTAATGGTCACTGATTTTCAATATGATCGAAGCAGTAAAATGGTTTCCTTCCATTTTGCCCCTATTCAACAATTGCCAGTTCAACAAACAAATACGTTCAATGTTCGATATCGGGGATCCATGGCTACCGGCTCGTTTCTGGTTGCAGCATCAGGCGCACCGGAGGTGACTGCTAACGTGGAGAGCACAACGGCATCCAATGGCAAAGTATATGTGCTGCTGGATAAACAACCAACGGCTGCTCCGAAAGTTCAAGATTTTAAGGTTGACTATACGTCCAATTTGACTGCGCAGCCTATGAATTTGAACATCGTCGGATACGAGTATGCTCCTGAGTTGAGACGGGTGACGCTCCTTACGAACCCAATTGCCAAAACAGATCAGCAGCAATCCGTTACTGTCTCTGTCACTTACAAGGGCAGTCCAACCTTTGCCGAACCGTTTATCATCAAATCGTCGGCCATAGGCACCACCTATTACCTAGATAACGAATTCGGAAATGATACGAATGATGGAGAAAGCCCGGCATCGGCGTGGAAAACGCTGGGTCAGATTAACGGCGTTACCTTCTTGCCGGGAGATCAAATTTTATTCAAAGCGGGCGGCATTTGGAGCGGACAGCTTCATCCGCTAGGCTCAGGAACGGAAGACAGAGTGATCGCGATCGGGATGTATGGCGAGGGCAAAAAGCCGCTCATTCAAGGCGGAGGCATTGAAAGTACCGTTTACTTATACAACCAGCAATATTGGGAAATTGGCGATCTAGAGATAACCAATTACTCCCCAGTTCCAGCAACGGCAGCCCGGCGTGGTGTTCTGGTTTCTGCAGAGGATTTTGGAGCAGGGGCGACGAACGAATTGACCCTTGTATCTACGCTTCACCATATCCATCTGCACGATTTATTTGTTCATGATGTTAACGGTCAGGACAATAAAGATGCAAACGGCAGTGCAGGTATCCAGGTCAGTGTCAAAATCTCCGGTATGGATGGAAATGCCATTCCAGCACCAGGTTCTGTGCATCGCAGAACGACTTTCGATGATGTAGTGATCGAGAATAACATCATTGAGAATGTATCGCGCACGGGCATTATTACTTGGACCGATTGGAAAAGCCGAACGATGTTAGGTGACAACATCGGATACGGAATTAGCGCTTCGACACCTTGGACACCGATAACCGGGGTGGTAATTCGGGGGAATAAGCTGACGAATATCGGCGGTGATGGTATAAGTCCGCATATGACGGATGAAGCTCTTGTTGAACATAACACGTTGCATGGTTACAACAAGACATCTGCAGGCTATAACGCAGGAATGTGGACATGGGATGGTGATCGCACTCTCTATCAATACAATGAAGTAAGCGGCGGGTTTTCCACAAGAGATGGCATGCCCTTTGATTTCGATCATGGGTCCAAAGGGGTTATTTACCAGTATAACTACAGTCACGATAACGACGGGGGTACCCTTCTATTATGCTCGGACGGCAGAGCGGGTGGCGTCTATGACGGCATTTTCCGTTATAACATTAGCCAAAATGATAAATATCAGACTTTTACAGTCTGTGGCGCGGGCAATGTGTATAACGTAAAGATTTACAATAATGTTTTCTATGTAGGGGAAGGCCTGAACACCAATCTGTTGGTTTCGCAAGGCGGAGCGACACAGGCGGCGTTAAGCAATAATATTTTCTACAACAAAGGCACTGGCAGATATACCAAAAAAGCTAGCTGGACCTACGATCACAACTTGTTCTTTGGCAACAATGCACCTGCTTCCAGCGTTATTCCGGATGCTGCTATGCTGGTAGCGGATCCGTTATTTGTGAATCCGGGAAGCGGTTCAGCGATTAACTCGCTAGACGGTTATAAGCTGCAGCCGGATTCGCTGGCTATCGGCAGCGGGGTGCTGATGGAC
>NZ_JBFTQB010000957.1:0-2370 GCF_056398785.1 Paenibacillus sp. 01T422
ATTGAAGGCTGAGTCTATACGTATCTAGATATAGTCCATCTTTGAATTTGTAATAATCATAAAAAKATCTTGTACCGCTCGCGTCTATCTTTTTATAAAAAACTTCCCAGACGTATTCCTGACCTAGCTTCCCCGGCATGACGCGTTCAATTTCTACATCCGGATTTTTCTTCATAACGGCATCCCGAACTTGTGCTTCCGTGAAGCCTTCAGAAGCCATCTCGGTGTGAATGTCCTTATCGGAGACCCATACAATGACTCCTTGGCCAAGCTTGTCTTCCCCATAAACGATACGAAAAGGCTCATCACCATAAAAGAAATCCACTTTAGCCGCTTTCGTCATAATACTTTTCTCAAAAGCCGTTTCTACCGCAATGCGTTTGCCATCCCAATGATCGTTTTGCACATTTAAGTAAAAGCGGCTGAGCACGACGCCAAGCGTCAATACAATAAACACGCCAAAAGTAATAATTCTCGTTCGCTTTGCACCCATCAGCGCCGCTCACCTCCCCAAACAAAAACTGCCGGCCGGCACCTTTTTAACCAATTAATCGATCGAAACACTGTTCAAACTCACGTTTGATTTTCTCTTCGTCCATCGTTAAGCATTCCCCTTTGCGGACAAGCCAATTGCCATCCACGCAGACATCAACGACATCTTTGGCACAAGCGGAATAAACGATGTGTGAAACAAAATCTGTTTTTGGCAAGAAATGAGGTTGATCAATATCCAGCGCGATAAAGTCCGCTTTCATGCCTGGCTGCAGCAATCCTACATTATCCAACCAAATGGATTCCGCCCCCATCTTCGTCCCTAACAGGAGCGCTTCAGCAGCCGGTACAGCAAGTGGATCACCAGAAACGCCTTTGTGAATCAGCGCGGCAAGTCTCATTTCTTCAAACATGTCCAAATTGTTATTTGACGCTGCGCCATCCGTACCAAGTGAAACCTTCACCCCGGCACGAAGCAATTCTGGCACACGCGCTACGCCTGAAGCGAGTTTCAGATTGCTTCCTGGATTGTGGGAAACGCGAACATCATATTGTTGTAGAACGCTAATTTCTTCATCGGTTAAATGAACACCGTGTGCTATAAGCGTTGGTCTGCTGAACACACCGATCTTCTCAAGATGTGCAACTGGACGCAATCCGTATTGGTCCACATTGCCTTGTACTTCGCGGCTTGTTTCCGACATATGCGTATGAATCGGCAAATTCAAATCGTGTGCAGCTTGAACGATACGTTCAATATAATCCGGAGGACATGTGTATGGCGCATGAGGAGACATCATCGTCGTGATTCGTCCGTTCGCAGCTCCATGCCACGTTTTTGCAAACTCACTAGCCTCTTTCAGTTTGGCCGTCTGTACATCAACTGGGCACAGCCCGATCACACCGCGAGCAAGAACGCCGCGCATGCCTGATGCTTCTACAGCCTTCGCCACTTCGTTCATATGGTCATACATATCGACGAAAGTCGTAGTCCCGCCTTTCATCATTTCCAAAATGGACAGACTAGTGCCCCATTTCACATCTTGGGCCGTAAATTTCGCTTCCATTGGCCACATTTTTTCTTCTAGCCAGATTTGCAGCGCTAGATCATCGCCATAACCTCTAAGCAGCGACATCGCGGCATGACCATGCGTATTGACCAGACCAGGCATGTACAACTTATTCGTACCATCGATGATTTCATCGTAGTTTTCCTTGGGTTCAGGAGTTTCTTCACCGATATATGTAATCAGATCGCCTTCTATGACCATGCAGCCTTTGATAGATGATTTTCCTTTAATAGTAGAAATGAAATGACCGTTCATAATTAATGTTTTTTTCATACTAAAAAACCCTCTCTATGCTCATTCTAAGTTAAATACCGCTTTATAAACTTTACATCTTCAGGCTTGTAAAATCAAGGAAGCGTATAATGTTGAGAAATTGTAAATTGTCAYGGAATTTTCGTTGCTTTCCGTCCAATTGTTATGATATTTTTAATTTTGTGAGTTTTTTTCAACAAGTTGGTCTGATTATCTTATAAATTCGATCAAAATCTTGTACATATAGTAAATACTAGGAGGCATTTATGACCACGTTATTCACAAAAAAGAACGAAGTCGATTTTTTGCAACTGCTTATCCGCGCTGCAGAAAACGCATTGCAAACTGCACAGCTTTTCCGCACAGCCATGATGGGTGACAAATCCCCAATAGACTACGTTCAGTCAATCCACGATCTAGAACATGCAGGAGACTCCATTACTCACGAAATCTTCAAAGGACTCAATAAAGTGTTCATTACACCAATCGATCGTGAGGACATCATGGTTCTAGCCTCCAAAGTGGATGATGTCACGGATGGTATTGAAGCTACAAT
>NZ_JBFTQB010000958.1:0-3564 GCF_056398785.1 Paenibacillus sp. 01T422
GCCGCTCGCTGGAACGTCGAAAAACATCGCTAACGTGCGTCCAACGCGCCGAAACTGAACGTTAACGCTGGAAAACAAGCTTAACGTCCGGCGAAATGGCCAGAATAGACCCGCCGCTCGCTGGAACGTCGAAAAACATCGCTAACGTGCCTCCAACGTGCCGAAAGTGAGCGTTAACGCTGAAAACAAGCTTAAACGTCCGGGGAAATGGCCAGAATTGTCCCGCCTGCAGCTGGAACGTCGAAAAACATCGCTAACGTGTTCTAACGCGCCGAAAGTGAGCGTTAACGCTGAAAAACAAGCTTAACGTCCGGCGAAATGGCCAGAATTGACCCGCCGCTCGCTGGAACGTCGAAAAACATCGCTAACGTGTGTCCAACGCGCTGAAAGAGAGCGTTACCGCTGGAAAACAAGCTTAACGTTAGCAGAAAAGGCCGTCTCGGCGGCGAAAAGGTAGCGGAAGCGAAGCGAGTAGCTCCTAAAGGCCGTCTCGAATGGGAAACCCGTGCGGCGCAGGCAGGTGTAGGCGCGAGAGAGCCGAAAGAGCCGTCTCGGCGGCGAAAAGGTAGCGGAAGCGAAGCGAGACGTCCCAAAAGGCTGTCTCGAATGGGAAACCCGTGCGGAGCAAGCAGGGTGTAGGTGCGAGAGAGCTGAAAGAGCCGTCTCGGCGGCGAAAAGGTAGCGGAAGCGAAGCGAGAAGCCCCAAAAGGCCGTCTCGAATGAGAAAACCGTGCGGCGCAGTCAGTTGTAGGCACGAGAGAGCCGAAAAAGCTAGTCCCGCCGGCAGTCATCCTGCATTTTGGCAAATTTATAAATTTTTTATTCACAATTATCCAGTATGATGGTGTCATAGATCCTAAGTTCAGGAGTGTGTGCCTTGTGAAAACCGTTTTGGTGGTAGATGATGATTTGAATATTTGCCGCATTACGAAGCTATATTTGGAAAAAAGCGGCTATGCGGTGGTGACCGCAAATGACGGCGAGCAGGCGCTCACGCAGTTCGAAGAGCTGCAGCCCGACTTCATCGTGCTGGATATTATGCTGCCGAAGCGGGACGGCTGGTCCGTGTGCCAAAAGATTCGCGCGATGAGCGACGTACCGATTCTGATGCTGACAGCCAGAGCTCACGTTGATGAGCGGATTGAGGGTTTGCAAATGGGCGCAGACGATTATTTGGTCAAGCCTTTTGACCCAAACGAGCTGGTCGCTCGCGTGACCACAATACTTCGCAGAACGCTGATTCGAACGGAAGCGGCAGCTCCCTCTATTTTTCGTGCGCAATCCGAATCAGGTATTCACTCGCGAAGACCTCATCGCCAAGATCTGGGGCTGGGATTTCGAGGGCGAGGATCGTGTCGTTGACTTATACATAAAGCGTCTTAGACAGAAGCTATCGGCGCGTACGGAAAGAAAAGTAGACTGGAACATTCGGACGGTGTGGGGCATCGGCTACAAGTTCGAGGGGCCCGAGTCATGCTGAACTCTTTTTACCGCAAGCTATTATTCATCTACATGTCCATTACGGTTGTGTCTATTCTTGCGATTTCGGGAACGATTGGTTATTCCATGAAACAGAAGACGTATGACCGCAGCGAGAAGCTATTGCTGGAGAAAGTTGAACAGGTTGATGTGTTAGCCAAAGAGCTGTTCGACGGTTCCACTTTGCTGAAGGACTTTCGAAAGCAAATAAGCGCAATAGAGAAATCGTCCAACGTTCGCGTGGCTCTGATTAAGCATCCAAAAGTGAATGTGGATAAAATCCAGTCCATCGGCGAGTCCCCGGCACGCAAGGAATGGCTGGACAAGGTGCTGGCAGGGAATCAGGTGACGGTACGGAGCAATTTTACTCAGAATAGCACGGTGAAAATGTTGATTGTCGGTCGCCCTGTGATGTTGGAGAACCGCGTGGTTGGGGCTATTTTTCTATATACGCCAATTGTAAATATTCAAGGGACGATCAACGACATCAATCGGGCGATCTATATCTCAGCGGTATCGGTCGCGCTTCTTGCGATGGCTGTGCTGTATTTTGTTTCACGGCATTTTGTGAAGCCGATTCAGCTCATGAGCAAGACGGCGGAGGCGCTGGCTTTGGGGGATTTCAGCGGAAGGGTCCCCGTTCGAGGCAAGGACGAGATTGCATCGCTGTCGGGATCATTGAATCGCATGGCAGGTAAGCTGCAGAAGGTTGAAGAGGGGCGCAAAAGGTTCCTGTCTGAAATTTCACACGAGCTGCGGACGCCGCTAACGACGATTCGGGCCTCCCTGCAGGGGATAACGGACGGTGTCGTGGAGCCCGAGGATGCCAAGGAATTCATCCAGGTGTCTCTCCAAGAAACGCTGCGACTGAGCAGTTTGGTGGATGATTTGATGGAGCTGTCGTCGTTTGAGGAGAAGCAGGTGAAGTTGAGTTTTCAACCTATGGACGTATCCGAGGTCATTGCTCACGTGGTCACGCAGCTGAAGATGAAAGCCAAGTCCAAGCAGATTGAACTGAGCTCAGAAGCCGAGATGCCATATAGGGTACAAGGGGATGCCGATCGGCTGAGGCAAGTTTTCATCAATTTGCTGGATAACGCGATTAACCATATCCCAGAAGGATCACAGGCGGGAATTCGGGTGAAAGCGGTCAGAAATGAGCGTTGGATCGAGGTCTGGGACAACGGTCAGGGGATTGCGCCTGAGAAGCTGCCGCATCTGTTTGATCGCTTCTACAAAGCGGATGAAAGCCGCAATCGTTCCGGATCAGGGCTCGGGCTGACGATCTGTAAACATATCATTGAAGCCCACGGAGGCTCCATTCGAGTTGAGTCTAAGCTTGGGACGGGGACGGTTTTTAAAATATTTTTGCCAGCTGTATAAGCATCGCACCATGACAAACTTATGACATAATTATCCGCTAAGATAGGGTTCGTAAGGTAAACATAACCATAGACCAATCGAGGAGTGATACTTATGTTGAAAAAATTAACAGGATTAGCTTTGGTAGGTGCAATCGCATTAATGGTTCCAGTGGCGGCTTTCGCGGCGGAATCGCAGAGCAGCACACTTCATCCGCTTAAACAATTACTGCAAGATAGAGCGCAAGCTTTTGGCATATCGACGGACGGTAAAACGAACAAACAGATCAAAGATGAACTGAAAACGGCAAAAGCAGCTCAAAACACAGAGCAGTTGAACAAAGCAGCAGCAAAGCTGGGCATCAGCACAGATGGCAAAACAGCAGAACAGCTCAAAGCGGACATCCAAGCAGCGGTTCAGGTAAAATTGCAAGCAAAAGCGACTAAGCTGGGAATCAGTACGGATGGTAAAACGAACAAAGAGTTGAGAGAGGCGCTGAAAGCATCAGCGTTAACGAAACTGCAAGAAAAAGCGACTAAGCTCGGTATTAGCACGGAAGGCAAAACGAATAAAGAGATCAGAGCAGCACTGAAAGCAGCTGAAATGGCTAAGTTGCAAGAAAAAGCAACAGCTGCGGGCATTGCAACGGACGGCAAAACTGCGAAAGAGATTCGTGCAGCTCTCAAAGTAGGTAAAGATGCGAAAAAATCGGCAGCATTGAAT
>NZ_JBFTQB010000959.1:0-2363 GCF_056398785.1 Paenibacillus sp. 01T422
GGCGAACACCGCTCCGCCAAGCAGCGGGCCAGCGATGCGGCCCAGGCTGTCCATGGAGGAGCTGAGGCCTGTCGCGACGCCCTGTCCCACTTTCGTACGCTGCGTAATCAGCGACGTCACACAAGGGCGTATGAGCGCGTTCCCTGCGCCGAATACGGACAAGTATATCGCAGCGGTAACTACGCTGCTGGAGTACAGCAGCAGGAAGAAGCCAGCTGCTGAGAGCAATAAGCCGATGCCGATCACCTTCTGCTCGGCACCTTGCTTGACCAAGCGGCGAACGACCCCGCCTTGGATCAAGGCGCCAACGATGCCGCTGGCAAGGAACATCATGCCGATATCAAATGGCGTTGCACCGATCTTGTCCATTTGATAATACTGTAGTGTCGCTTCTAGGCCAGCGAGAGTAAACGAAACGAAAAAGGATAACACATACAGATACTTCGAAGCTCCGGAGAATGCGGTCCATCTGGAAGGAGCTTTCTCTTTCACCGATGTTCGCTTATTCGCTGGCAGCGATTCCGAGAGGATCGCAAAGGCGAATAGGAACGATGCAAACGCCAGGATTGAAGCTGCGAAGAAGGGCACGTAAGTCCCCCAGCGGCTCAGAATTCCTCCAAGCGCAGGTCCGAAGATAAAACCTAAACCGATCGACATGCCCACCATTCCCATGCCTTTCGTCCGATTCTCGGCTGTTGTAATGTCCGCCACATAAGCGACAGCGCAGGCTGTTGCAGCCCCTGAGAATAAGCCCCCCAGGATGCGAGACACGTACATAATCCACAAATGTCCATCTGCGAATCCGAAAATCAAAAAGCTAACACTAAAACCCAGCAGGCCAATTAAGATGATCGGTCTGCGTCCAATGCGATCCGAGACCGCGCCCCATATAGGAGACATCAGAAAGGAAGCCGCAGAGTAAACCGATAGCAACAGTGCGTTGTGATACTCAGAGCCGGCTCCTTTGACAACTTCTGGCAGGATGGGAATGATAATACCAAAACCTACGAAAATGGTCATCAACAACAACATGATGATTCCAATCTGTTTATTCATGATGCTTATGAGCCTCCAAACCAAACATTTTTCCTTATCGTACCATACCTTTTTTGGGGATGGAAATGAACATTTGAAGAACAAGTAACAGCACGAGAACGGAACCGCTCATCAAAAAAGGCGCATGATAGCCATACACGTCCCAAAGCTTGCCGGAAACAATCGGTCCGATGATCATACCTAGCCCTTCAATTGTTAGAAAAAACCCCCATACAGCGCCTCTTTTCTCAGGAGGTATAGCCGAAGCAATCAGCGCGTTCCAGGAAGGTATGATGAAAGCATATCCGATTCCAAGCAGAGCAACCAATACATACAGTATGGTCATAGATTTGGCATATGTAAACAGCAGCAAAGCTGCGGCGCTTATCGTAAAGCCCGTAATCAAAAACGGCCGAATGCCTCGGCGGTCCACCCATTTCCCCATAGGTACTAGGCAAATGACCGTAACGGCTCCACCCGCAACCAAGAACATGCTGTATTCAAAGGAGGAAAGCTTCAGCACTTCTTTTGCATACAGAGTCAAAATAGGTGTCAATATACCGAGAGCAAACGTCTGCGCGAACATTGCGGGAAACATGAGCGGACTAACAGACAACGATCGTCTTACTTCACTTAGATAAGCCGAAATTCGCTGAGCGAGAGGCGCTTTCTCTGATTTCGAGTGTGTCACGACCTTGTCCATAGCCACATCTCCTGTTGAACTTTTCCGAGGCAGCATCAGCGCTACGAGTACTACAACCGTCATGCAGGCAATCAATAGTCGAAATGCAATGGTGTACCGATTTTCGCCTACAAAAAAGTTGATGGCCACCGGCCCAAGTCCGACACCTGATAGCCACGCCATATAGACAACGCTCATAATCGTCGCTTTGCCATCCTCCCCTGCCACTTCCGTCGTACCCGTAATCACGCAAGGCCACAGTGGCGCTGTGCCGAAGCCAAGCAGCGCACAGCCGACAATCATCCATATATACTCTGAAGTCGTTGCCATAAGGACTACAGAAACAAAGGTCAAGAGCACACCTGTGAGCATCGTTGTACGGTAACCGAGCTTATCGATAATCCAGCCAACGGGCGTGCGGAGCACATTATCCCCAATATATTGCGCCGCAAGCGTCCAACCAATAATAAAAGCGGATGCCCCTAGTCCTGTTTTCATGTATACCGGCAATATGGTAATCAGCAGTGCTCCCTTCACAAATTCGACGATAAACATAATAATTAACAATTCGATCACAAATGGGGAAAATAGTTGGTTTTTCCGCCATTTTTGCATCAAAATCATGTGATTTCTCCTTATTTAGCCG
>NZ_JBFTQB010000960.1:0-3492 GCF_056398785.1 Paenibacillus sp. 01T422
GCGTGAAGGCGCTCATTAGGCCGCAATACACCGAGAAAGTAGCTGTTGAAGGCATTACATTCTCTGCTGCCCAAGGAGAAACACTAGCTTTCCTCGGTCCAAATGGAGCGGGGAAGTCAACGACAATCAAGATGCTGACAGGGATACTGCATCCGTCCACAGGAGAAGCGGAAGTGCTGGGCTGTTGCCCTTGGAAGGAGCGAAACAAGCTTAGCTACCGGATCGGATCTGTTTTTGGTCAGAAGTCGCAGCTCTGGTATCACCTGCCGCCAATCGATACCTTCGAGCTGATGAGCCGAATCTATGAGCTGCGCCGAAGTGATTATATGAAGCGGCGTGACGATCTCATCGAGCGGTTTGAGCTGGGACCTTACTTGCAGACACCCGTTCGTAAGTTGTCCCTGGGCGAGCGGATGCGATGTGAAATCGCTGCTTCCTTGCTGCATCGTCCCCAGGTGCTATTCTTGGATGAGCCGACCATCGGACTAGATGTTGTTGTGAAGCAGCGCATCCGAGAACTCATTCTGGAGTTGAAGCGAGAAGAGGGAACAACGATCTTTCTGACGTCGCATGATGCTGGTGACATCGAGCGACTATGCGATAGAGCAATTGTGATCAATCATGGACGGTTAAGTATGTTTTTATCGGCAGAATCACGCTGCGTAATCAATTTGCCTATATGGCTGATTTCCTCATCCGTTCGTTATTCCTGCTTTTGATCTTATATATCTTCCTACAGTTGTGGCAGACGACGTTTCATGGTGAAGGAACAGAGACGATTGCCGGCTATAGTTTTAAACAAATTATGTGGTATCTGGTCGTTACGGAATCGATGATTCTTGCAAGTCCCAGCTTATGCACTCGCGTTGAAGAAGAAGTGAAAAGCGGCGATATCGTATTTAAATTTGTTCGCCCGGTCAATTTTGTTGTGTTTCATTATGTCGAATACATGAGTGAAGCAGCGATCCGTTTTATTGTAAATGCTGCGCTCGGCGCTATTTTGGGAATGCTAATTATTGGCACGCCGGATTTCGGTTATGGTCTGTTATGGCTTCCGCTCATCGCACTTGGCGGTTTCACGATCAATTTCTTGTTGAATATGGTCTTAGCGCTCTGCGCTTTCTGGGTGGAAGAAACTCGGGGATTGGAATTTGTGTACAATAAATTTCTATTTACGATTGGCGGCATGCTGATGCCGCTAGAGCTATTCCCTGATGCGCTGCAGCAGGTAGGCCGCTGGCTCCCCTTTCAAACGATTGTATATCTTCCAGCCAAAACAACGGTAGCTTTCGATGCTTCCAAGCTGGCAGGCGCTCTAACAACTCAGCTTATTTGGATGTTAGTGATTGGTGTTATCGTCTTCCTAGTGATCGTATTCTGGGGCATTTATTTCAGCCGGTTCCATGTGTTGAATGGTTGGGGACTGCAAGATGTGATGATGCTGTGGGCCATTGCAGCAGGAGGCTTCGGGATGATGGCCACATTCTTTGGCAACGCAGGTCGGATATCGAATCTAATCGCTATTGGGCAGCTTGATATCTATTTAACACAGCCAAAGCCAGTGCTGCTGCATGTTCTTATTAGCCGAATGTCGGTTAGTGCCATAGGTGATGTCTTATTTGCACTTTTGATTTACGCCGCTTTTGGTGATAAGTCGGGGCTTGGGTTGCTTAAGTTTGCACTGGCGATGGTGCTGTCGACGCTGATATTTTTATTCTTCTCGGTCATTGTAAACTGCCTGGCTTTCTGGCTGGGCAGCACGGAGGGGCTCAGTTTTCAGTTGTATAATGCACTCCTAACTTTTACAACATATCCAACGAGCATTTTTAAAGGTCTAGGCAAAGTAGTGCTATTCACTGTGCTGCCGGCGGGATTTATTAGTTACTTGCCAATTGGTTTGTTACGCGAAGTTGACTTGCCATTTAYTTTAGCTGCCATTGGTATCACACTTGTACTTTGTATTGGCGCAATAAGCCTTTTTTATGGGGGGCTAAGAAGGTACTCATCTGGTAATATGATGGGGCTGCGGCGTTAAAAGGCATAGGATACGTAGGATTGACGCATGCTAGTTAGGTGGCAGACATATTACGTAAAACAAAGGAGTCGATAGAAATGTCAAGACGCCGGCGCGGTCCAGTACCGAATCCGAATATGCAAAGCCAACCTAACGGTATGATGCAGCCCTCTTTTCAACCATCGCCATCGTATCAGCCTAGTATGCAACAAAGCTTTATGCCGCAAGCGCGAAACGATCAAAATCAGTACCAAACGTATCAGGGTGGAATGCCCGTTCCCGGTTCTTCCGGTGACATGAATGCCCCCTATGGCCAGCGAAACACGGGAATCAACCATGCGGATGCGCGCAATGTAGGGTTCCAAGGTGGATACACAGGTTATGGAGCAAACGGTCAGCCTACACAATACGGTACGTTCATGAGAGATGGGACGCAGTATGGGGCAGGACCTCATACCATTGATCCTAATAAGGCGATCATTCAAGCCGTTCATTATGGGGATGGTGGCATTAGCAGCGTGCAATTTCAAGACGGCAGAGTCGTGGATATTGCGGATGCGATAGCGATGACGGAAGCTGGATTAATTGAAGATGTGAACACGGGCCGAAATCGCGAAGGGGAGAAGACGCTAAGGTCTTATCCAGATGGAGWTCCGAGCAACAACTTATCGAATTTACCGCGTTTCTAAAAGGAATAGAATCAAGCAGTTTGCTCTCGGGCAAGCTGCTTTTTACTTTTCATGTGTCACACAATGCCAATGCCAGTTGTCTTATCAGTGGATGGTTCTGGGCCGTTTTTCATACAGAATGGTTTTTTTGGATTTGTTCGATAATAATGAGAATAGATTGAATTTATAATCAAAGAGAAGAGGCTATTATGCAAAGTTATACCATGGACCCACAACGCAAAAACATCGAAGATTTGTACAAAACCTATAAACCTCATTTATTTTCAATTGCTTACCGTATGCTTGGTTCAAGTTCTGATGCCGAGGATATGGTTCAAGATTTGTTCATCGGCATACATGGTTATTTAAATGAAAATATTACGAATATCAAATCATATTTGAGCAAAATGATGATCAACCGGTGCTTGAACGAATTAAAATCCGCGCGCAAAAAACGCATTAGCTACGTAGGAAATTGGCTTCCCGAACCAATGGTACAATTGACCGAAGAAAGCCCGCTTGATAGCGTTGAGCGACATGACACGATCTCTTATGCCTTTCTGGTGCTTATGGAAAAACTTACGCCATTAGAGCGAGCCGTGTTCATTTTAAGAGAAGTTTTTGCCTATGAACATAGCGAAATTGCCGAAATGTTTCATAAAACAGAAGTGAATTGCCGTAAAATTTACAGTCGGGTTAAGAAAAAAGTGGATGTATCTACGGACAAAAATGAATTCGTAATGACGCATCCTGTTGAAGAAAAGGAACTGGTGACTCGATTTATCTCTGCGCTTACGAATGGCAACATTC
>NZ_JBFTQB010000961.1:0-2358 GCF_056398785.1 Paenibacillus sp. 01T422
ATTACAAAGAGAATGAAGATGAAAATGCCTAATATCCCCCATATTTGGGCTGCGATAATGAACGGAAAACGAAGGACTCGTATCGTAGCACTCATTCGAAATACAGGTGTTGTGAAGGAGGCTAGCGCTGATAACGCCACGATGATCAACAAAAAGTTGCTGGTAATTGAGGCTTCAACAGCAGCCGTACCGAGCACAATACCTCCTACAATGCCAATCGTTTGCCCGATTTTGGAGGGTAATCTGGCGCCAGCCTCCCGTAACAGTTCAATCACAAGTTCCATAATGAGGACCTCCACAACCGGAGGAAAAGGCACGTTAATTCTGGAAGAAATAATCGTTGGCAAAAAAATATTTGATATCCCCTGCCCGTGGTACGTCATTACAGCAACATACAATGGTGTGGCAAAGATGGAAAACACCACAGATGTCATACGAATTAATCTCAATATAGAGCCGATCATCCAAGGCAGAAAATAATCTTCATAGGAAATGAAAAATAACCCCAAATTGACCGGCGCAAATACGGCTGTCGGGGACCCATCCATTAGTATGCAGACTTGTCCTGATGATAAGGCCCAGGAGACGTAATCCGGTCTCTCCGTACCAACTGATTGAGGAAAAACAGAATTAGAATTGTCTTCGATCATTTGTTGAAGCAATGTAATATCTGAAAAAACATCAAATTCTACATCCTCTATGCGCTGTATACATGTATTTACATATTGTTCATTCGTTGTTCCTTCTATGTAACAAACTGCCACTTTCGCTTTGGATGCACTACCTAAAGTAATCTCTTTTACACGTAGTTCGGGAATGGGAATACGCTTGCGGATCAAGTTAAGATTGACGTCCAATGATTCAACGAAAGCGTCTTTCGATCCTTCTACGGTGAATTCAACTTGGGGTTCCGTAACCTTACGGCCCTTGGAGAGAGAGGCTTTAATCAAGATAGTATGATGATTCTGAAGACCAAGTTGAATAGCTACATACCCCTGTAATATGTTAGTTTGAATTATTTTCGAATCACTTGAAATTTCTTTTTCTGCAACTGGAATGAGATTGTACAGATCATCTAATGAAACATTCGAATCCTCAGTTAGGCGTCCCAGAATATCACGGTGTAAGACTTGCTCGTCAATGAGTGAATTTATATAACCAATAAAATAAGGTTCGGATTTTGTCTTATGTTCGTAACAAACAAAATCCAGCGATTCGCTAAGCTCTTTCCAGATCTCAGGAACTGAACTCATGACACATCAACTCATTTTCCAGAATTTATTTTCATGAGTTCATTATTTCATATCAAGTGGTTAATTATTCTTATTTATTTTTACGATACAAATTTATTAAATCCTTCAACGCAGCTGCCGCCGCCCCTCGAGGGCTAGATGAACCCCCGATCGTACAAACTGCCCCCATTGTATCCGTGTGGAAAATGATACCTTTATTGGTGCCATCAACAGCTGACAACATATGTCCGGGGCTGATTTCAGTAGGAGCGATGTTAATGTGAACTTTCCCGTCCTGTTTATATGCTTTGGCAAGGAGCTTGAATTTCGTCCCCCGCCGTTTGGATTCAGCCATCTGCTCTTTTGTAATACCGTCAATCCCCTGTATAGACAGGTCCTTCAGTGAATAACGAGTACCCAATAAATCATTAGACAATAAGAGAATTTTGCAAGCACTATCTATCCCTTTTACATCCAAATCCGGATTGGTTTCTGCAATGCCTTTCTGCTGAGCAGTTCGTAATGCCTCTTCAAAAGAAAGATCATCTTCATGCATCCGGGTTAAAATATAATTTGTCGTACCGTTAAGAATCCCTTCGATACCAACTATGTCACTACCTGCCAAACTGATTTCACCAATATCCTTTGTTGGCAATGCCGCTGCAGTTGCTGCACTATATTTTATTCTTACTTCGTTGGCTTTTGCCACCTCGAAAACCGTGTCGTAGCGTGCCACAAGCGCACCTTTGGAAATGGTTACAACATCCATCCGATTATTGAACGCTGTTACAATGTTGGTCAGCCCCGGCTCGCCACTTTCTACATCCGTAGGGGTAGCCTCTACCAATACATCCGCATGAACGTAACTGTTCGTAAGCGGCACGCGGAAATCATGCGCATAATCAGATAACGACTTGGACCCTAGCTCGGATTCAGATAAAACATCCATATTCAGTCCTTCTTCCGAACTAATAAAACCATCCCGTCCTCCTATCGCTACCAGCCGTAATTCAAGATTGTAGTTTTCTTTAATAATTTCCGATTTCTCTTTTAGAAGACGAACAAATTCTCTGCCTACGGAACCAAAGCCAGTTAATACAATATTTTTTCTGAGCATAACTAATCC
>NZ_JBFTQB010000962.1:0-2358 GCF_056398785.1 Paenibacillus sp. 01T422
TAATTTCACAAGATAATTACTATCTCTTCATCATAGTGGTCTTACTTTTGAAGAACGGGAGCGCATAAACTACGATCACCCGCGTGCGTTTGAGAACGAGCTGCTGCTTAAGCATCTTAATGAATTGAAGAACGGAAATGCGGTCAATATCCCCGTCTATGACTTCTCAAAACATGCTCGCTCGCAAGAGACGATCCGAGTTGAAGTTAAACCCATTGTATTGCTAGAGGGCATCCATGTATTAACCGATGAAAACCTTCGCAGCGCGCTCAATATCAAAGTGTTTGTGGATACCGACCCGGATGTACGTATTCTTCGTCGTCTTTCCCGGGACATTAATGAACGGGGCCGCACGCTGCAATCGGTCTTCGATCAGTATTTGACGACAGTGAAGCCGATGCATGACGCTTTCATCGAACCTTCCAAGAAATATGCGGACATCATTATTCCTGAGGGCGGAGAAAACCAAATCGGCATCTCCATGCTAACGATTCTGACGGAACGTTATATGACAGATCAGGCAGCCGATTACGAAATAGGCTAATAAAGAAAAGACACTCAAAGCCAGGCTTGGCTAAGAGTGTCTTTTCTTTATATCGTAGTTTCACGACGGAACATAATCCCGGAGAGCGCGAAAAGGACATAAATGAGGCTGAGCATATAAAAAATACTTGTTACATTCGAGTAGCGAATGGCCATGCCTCCGATTAAAGGGCCCGCAATACTCCCTAAGCTGTACTGTATAGAGGCTAACACGTTGGCTGTAGGAAGCAGATGTCTAGGTAAAATATCTGCCGCGTAGGCTAGTCCAAGCGAAAAAAACGAGCCTACCATGCCCCCGGCGATACCAAATAGCAAACCAATCAACCAAAGTTTTGTGCCTGCAARCGGGATACACAGGAAGGCTAATGCGCCAATAAGCCCGGATGAAATGAGGATCTTCTTCCGCCCGATGCGGTCACTCCATATGCCCAGCGGCAGCTGCATGATGAGACCGCCTACCCCCATAACAGGCAGTAGAACTCCAATATTAGCCTCTGACAGACCTATACGCAAACCGTAGAGCGGAAAGTTGCTGTTCATAGAGGCTTCCATATATCCATACAGCAGCGAAGTAATTAGCGGAAACCATGCCAAGGCAGCCACTTTGGATGCACGCTTATGTACAGCTTCTACACGTTCGCCTCTTTCAGGACGTTCATTTCTCAGCCTTGTCATAAGCAGTAGAATGAGAAGAAAAAAGCTGCTTGTGGTCAGAAACGGCCCCCAAATGCCTACTTTTAAAAGCGTAATCCCGATGGGTCCTAAACTAAATCCGATGCCGTATGCCATGCCATACAGCGTAATATTGCGTCCCCTATGCTCTTTGGGGCTAGACGTTACAATCCATAGCTGCGTGGCATAATGCAGAGCGCTATCCCCTATCCCCACAAGCAAACGAAGCACAAACCAGAATCCAATGTGCTGCCATGCAGGGAATAAGCAGTTTGCCGCGATAACCAGTCCCATCCCAACCATAATAACCGGCTTATAGCCAAACCGCCTGACGGGCTTTTCGATGAAGAACATCGTTGAGAAAATACCGATATACAGCGCAGCAGCGTTCAGACCATTGGCATCCGTAGATACGCMCGATCGATCCAGCAAAATCGTAAGCAGCGGCATAAGCATGCCTTGACTCATACCGGCTACGATGATCACCATAATTAATATGGTTAATTTTTGGGGGGCAAGCCCCTCTTTAAGAGCCATTTCCAAAACGAACGGTTTCCCATCTTTGAGCGTATTCATTCAACTTGCCATGGAGTGGGACATGGAACTGCTCATGAATGTAAAGTCTTAGATTTTTAATCCATTCCTTGAAAGCCGGATAAGTAACGAACAGATTGGCATAGCGATCACTTAGGCATAAAAAATAAGGACCTGATGATTTCTCCGTTAAAAAATGCAATGAAGTGTCTATAGGAGTATATTTCTTACGCTTACCCTCCCATGTATCCACATCCACTTGAACCGTGGTATTCACTTGTTTCACTAAGTTCTCCAGATGTTTCACCCTGGCATAATAAGGCACACTGCTCGAAATATCCATTCTACGCAGCGTTTCTTCATGCTGTGGGTAAAAGATAGCTCTGACGAATTTCTTCTCCTCAGCCCATGCCGTAAAAGCATGCATATCGGACTCCGTCCAATCTTCGAAAGTTTCAAACACAAAGACCGTGCCCTTGTGCGTTTGTGCTGGCGGTTCATAACCAAAAGGCACTTTGATCTGCTCTCTTGCCATGCGTGTCCTCCTCTTGTTGTATTGACGTGCTCAAGCAAGTCTTGTTCTTCCTAATTCTCTATTGTAGCATACCC
>NZ_JBFTQB010000963.1:0-2356 GCF_056398785.1 Paenibacillus sp. 01T422
CATGCCAGCTTTGCCTGACAAAATGATGTTTTTGAAATTCGTCGGATTAATCGTTGCGAACTCTTTGTTGATCAAACCTTCGTCAAACATCGTCTTATACGTTTGCAGTGCCTTTTGCATATTTTCCGAGTCAAAAAATTTCGGCTGTACGTTCCCGTCTACGACTTCAAATTGGCTGAGGTACGGGTAGACATCATACGCGCCAAAGAAAATATCCGCATATTTAAAGTCTTGACGTCCCATGAAAGGATGCTCTACGCCAATTTTCTTAAAAGCACGCAGCATTTCCATGTACTCGTCAACCGTTTTCGGATCCTTCGTAATGCCCGCTTTCATCATCAAATCTTCCCGCACCCAAGTCGCTCTGCGGGAAGGCTGTGAAATATATTCCGGAATCGCATATATTTTACCGTTCAGCGTAACTTCATCCCATGCCGCTTGCGGAATCGTCTTCAATAAATTTGGCGCATACTGTTTAATCAGGTCATTCAATTCAAGGAACACACCTGCTTGGACAGAACCCGCAAGCTCTTTGCCACTCGTACTGGCTCCCGCTTGCACGACGTCTGGAATGTCACCTGTTGCAAACATTTGAACCATTTTCTTCTCAAAATCAGCATGAGGCACCAACGTGATATCGAGGTCTGTATTTGTCTTCTTCTCCAGCTCTTTCACCCATTTGTCTTCGTTAAGATTGGCAGCCTTTTCTACATAATCAAAGTTCAACGTTCGCAAGGAAATACTGAACTTCGTTGGGCCTTGCGGTACCACAGGTGTTGCGCTTGCTGTTCCAGGCGAAACCGAAGACGCCGCAGGTGTAGGCTTATCTACATTCGAGCTGCAGCCAACCAGTCCAGTAGTTAGAGCAAATGCCATCGTACATGCCATCCATTTTGACCTTCTCATCGTACCCCTCTTTTCTTACATATTATGATAAAACGAAAGCGTAGAGCGCCTTCTGTTCAACCCAGAATCCGTAGATCGTCCGTATCATAAATGTTGGCATGCACCCTGTTGTAACCGCTTTCAACGGTTTCTGCTTTTATCGTATACGAATCCACGCGCCCCTCATATAGGGTTCCTTTAGGGGAAGTCGGGTTTTTTTTAGATTTTCATGATTTCCTATGTGAAAATGTAAAGGGCTGTCTTAGAAGGTCATTCCGACCTTTCAAGACAGCCCCACCGCTTATTTTGATTCAAATAATGTCCAATCCGCCTCGGTATAATTGCCCATGTACCATAACGAAATGCCTTTTAACCCATAATACTTCGCAAGCCATACCTTTTTATCCACACTGGCCGTATCTTCATAATAAATATCGTGGCTGCCGCGATCATCTTGGAAAGAGATCTCTCTCAGAAAATAAGGTAAGCTCATCGTCTGATTAATTCCTGGTGTTGCCAGTCGTTTCTCAACAGCCTCAATCTCCGGATTATACAGTTCAGATATCCCATTTGCTGTGATCCATTGATTAGCTTGCTTGGATATCCCAAGCACGAGCTTTTCTTTCGGGACAAACGCTAATGTACGTTTCACCGCATCGTTCACCAGCGGCAGCGGAGCAGAAGGAAGTTTACTGTCATTATGTGTAAAATCATAAGCCATAAGAACGACCGTATCCGCCAAGGCACTAATTTCTTTTAGATCATAACCTTTATAATAATAATCAGGCTGAACCGTTACAGTTAGTGAATAAGTAGGGATTGCCGCTTTCAATGTTTTCAGAAATTGACTATAGTTAGGTGCGCTAGATGCGTCCATTAGTCCCTCAAAATCCATCGTTACCCCAGTGAATCCATATCTGGCATCCGTAAGAACTGTTTTTAAAGATTGGATAAACGCTTGTTGCGCGGGCACGTCTTTCAAGAAATCCTTAAGATTCTTCTCACCGTAATAAACCATCAAATCTTTCTGAATCTTGGCAGCATTCGCCGTCTGAACGACCTCCTCCCAACCGGAAGGAATACGATATTCAGTCGTCCCTGTCTCTAGTTGGGCGTTACCTGGCGTCGAGTAATTCAAATGCGACCATCCGAAGGTAACTTGATCGAGCAGCGGCATGTGTTTAATTGCGGGATAAGAATTAATCGCATAGAAGCCTACCGTGTCTAACTCACGAGTGGCTACTTCTGTCTGAATGAGACGATAAATGATGGCAGCGGCTTCTTTGCGTGTCAGGGATTGCTTGGGATGAAAACCCGTTTGATCGCCTTCCATGATTCCTTGATTGACCGCATAATACGCATATGGCCGTAGATTCTGATTCAAATCTTCGCTATCCGTAAAGCTTCTTTTCGTTTTCTCTTCTTGCCAGCCTTGAAGCGCCCAACGGTCGCGTACCTCGGCTGTCTGAGC
>NZ_JBFTQB010000964.1:0-2349 GCF_056398785.1 Paenibacillus sp. 01T422
GAATAAACGTGCTGAGAAGTTGGGTATTTCTACGGATGGTAAGACAGCCGATCAGATTTTTGCGGAAGTGGAAAGCGCGCTGAAAGCGAAATGGGCTGAAAAGGCAGCGAAATAGGCTGGTTGCGCGTTTTATGTGCGACAGATGGTCGGCAATACGGAATAGCGGAAGTACAGGATCTTAATTGAGCTAAATGGGCTCATTTCTGGTTGAGACGGAACTACAGGGCGCTATGTGGCATAAATAACTTGCATATAGGTCAATTTTGATGAAATAGGGGAACGTAGTTCCCTTCCACCAAAGAATTGCGTGTATAGTGGAAAATAGGGGATCACAGTTCCCCCACAAGTTAACTACTCGTATAGCCTAGAAGGCTGTCTCACAGGTTGTTTCCGACCTTGTGGGGCAGCCTTTTTAGTTATAGCAAATTTCCACGGACTTCGCCTCGGGAAAGTGAAAGGCGCAGAGCCCCCCAGCCTCGGCTTCAACACCGGCTCGCTCCGACGAGGATATGGAGCCGAATAACGTGATCGTTAACACGCACGTTACACGTTTGTGCATGGTGAGGGACCAAATGCCGCTGACAAAACCGTCAACAAGCAGCGCTGCCCGTATGATGCCGTTATCCGTAAACACACGCTGCTTCAGCTCCTCCGCCATAATGCGGGAGCGGTCGTCGTAGGATAGCAGCATGTTGTCGAACTCCCCCAAGAAGCGTGGGGGAGCAGGCGTACTACCGTCCGGCCGTGGCGCCTCCGGCAGGTCGAACAGCTCATTGCCGTGCTCATCGCGGAAGGTGAACAGGCTGGGGCGCAGCCGCTCCATGACCTCGCGCAGCCTGGTCAGCCCGGACCAAATCTGCATATCCTTCACGGATGCAGGCCCAAATGCCGCCAAGTAGCGCAGCAACATGGCTTCAACGGTGGCCGCTTCCGCTAGCGGGCGGCCAAGCCACGCCTCCGCGGTCGTGTGGGCCGCCTGCCCGGCGGCGCCCCAGATGCCTCGCGGAGGCACCTGAACCAGCGGCAAGCGGCAGCGCACCGCTTGCGCCAAAGCCGTGGCGTCGCGCTGCGGCCACTGGGCTTCGAGGCGCTTGCCGAGCTCACCTAGCGTGAGCGGCTGCGCCTCCAACAGCGCTCGCCCGGCGGCGGCAAGCGCGTCCAGGTCCAGTTCGGCAAGCTTCTTGCCGAACGCGCCTTGCAAGCCGCGATCCTGCACAGTTTGCAGGATCGGACGGAGCGTCACGCAGTCTTCTGCCGTGACGAGGTGGATCGTCGAGCGCATCAAGGCGATGCGCACGATGCTTCGATCCATGATGAGCTGCGACAGCTGCTCATGGTAAAAGCTTTGCAGGCGGGTCCACAACCCCACGTAAGGTGGGTTGGGGGCTTGCGCCTGCAGCCCGACGAGGTGCCGGACCGCCGCGAGGACGGGCATGTCCGATCGCCAAAGCAGCAGCTGCCGGGCCAGAAGCGCTCGGTTGAGGTCGCGGCGGCTGAGGATTTTATCCGTATATTCAGTCATGCATAGGCCTCCTACACGCTTTTATTTCACTATACAGCAAGCTCACTGACAGCCTTATGTCAGGGTTAGTACATGTCACAAAATGTATAATTATATAACTTATCTGTATATAATTGTAAATTATTTGTATAATAGATACAACGCGAGAAGGAGACATGTTGTTTATGCACTTATTTGTGGCTATTTTCATTATTTGGGCGGCGTATCGATGGGGAGATTGGCGAAACTGGCAGAAGTATCAACCTACGATGATGTACTTCGCTATAGGTAATTTATTATACAATTATTTATGCGCTGACCGTATGCTCTGGACGCTGGCCCCTGATTGGTTCGGGGATACAGGCCTGACAGAATTGATATATACCTTTATCATTTTCCCAGCTACAGCTCTTCTGTTTCTGACGAATTACCCGCAGGGCCGGACGAAGGTCTTTTTCCACTATGTCCAATGGGTGCTCATCTATGGCGGGGTGGAGTACATTTACTCTTTGACTGGTCGAATTGAGTACCAATATGGTTGGTCCTTAGGTTGGTCGATTGTTTTTAACATCATCATGTTTCCTATGCTTAAGCTGTTCTCTGTCAAACCGCTGTTAGCGTATGGTTTTTCTGCGTTGTTGACGGTGTTTTGGATGAAAATGTTTCATGTTCCGTTTTAGGACTTAGTTCAAGTAAATCCCTCCGATTTATTAATTTTCCATTAAATCCATATTTATAATACCAAAACCTAGTATAATAGTTGGGCATATCAGGAAAAGAGAACTATCTACTAGGTATTTGGAGGGAAATAGGAATGAGGTTTAATCGATTTATTACCGTTCTACTTA
>NZ_JBFTQB010000965.1:0-2347 GCF_056398785.1 Paenibacillus sp. 01T422
GTGCAGCGCTGGTCTTGCGCTGCATGAACGGCTAACGGGCAATACGTATATTACGCTGCTCGATTTAAACACAGGTGCGCAGGTAGATCGTCAATTAACGAAAGCTGGGTACACGCTGACTTATCGTGAACCCGAAGGAATGGCTGTTCAAGTTCCTAATCCAGCTGATCCTTCTAATGCTCGGTTATGCTTTGGATTTGCTTCAACGGTATCAGATACGAATACTTCAAAGCTCGCGAGTATTTATTATAAGGATTTGCTAAAATAGGTTAATCAAGCGCCCACTCATTATTGGTAATATCCCCTTTAAGTAGACACTCAAAATAGCCCTTATGGTACCATAAGGGCTTGAGTACAACTTGGAGGGGATTTTCTTTGGCTACGAAACTCATATCCGGCTAATATTCGTTGGATGAGGCTGCAAACCAAGTCAAAGTTTTTACTGTCGAAGGCGTATGAAAGTAGATGAGGCAGTTAGATGGAGAGGATGAGATCTGAAAGAAAAAAATGGAAGTAGTTTAACGGATATTAGAGTAGAGCTACTTGAAGAAATTGAATATCTTTCTACACCAGAAGATGTTCTTATTAAAAAATGCTTTGGGCAGAACCAAAAACTAAAAGAAATTGTTTGGCAGAAATGCTTACAAGATATAGAGGAAATTTTCAATAAATATGGAACTTCAAAAGGGTTGAAAATAATTAATTATTATCACGTGTTAACGGCAATAGCTTCGTAATTTAATTCAACTAAAACAGYAGCAGCTCGTGGACTTTAATTCAGGGCTGCTGCTATTTCTGCATAATATTAAGGGGGACCCCAGACGCGTACTTTTAGAACTTATTATTTTTGCTGACTTCTCGGCAATGACGACTCGGAAAAGGATGCTTCCTATGTATAGGGGCCTGCGCTCTAAGCCGATTMTATGCCAAAAACATTGAATTCCAAAACGAAACGGCAATGACCGCAGCAYCGCAACAGCAAGCCAYAGCAGCAAAGATACACAAACGAGATCAGCAGTTGATGGAGGCTCTTAGASAAATACGAGAAGCCAAGAAAAAAAGTGGTGGCAGATGTGGAAATTAGAGGCAAGGCATGTTCTACCCCAATAAATCGCAAAAAAATCCTTTAATTAAAAGGATTCATTTGTGCCACAGCAAACAACAGCAACAGCGCAGCAATAAGATTAACTAACCTTAAATCAACTTAACTTTTAACCCAATTTAACCCATATTTTGTTACGATTCTTTCCACACACTTCTTTGGATTTTCTTGATAGATAGATCGAGCTTTTTATGCTTTAGCCATTTTTAGTAGTGAATTTCCTAAAATTACCAAGAGGTTTCTGACCTTTCGATTCGAAAAGGCCATGTAAAGGAGGCAACCAAACAAAAGGCATCCCCCCCAAACAGTGAAGAAAAATGAAGAAAAAACGCAGGAAATCATTATCAACCACGAACTCTTCTTAATTGTCCTTACAGGTCGGTTGTATAGAATCATTTCTCCAATTATGATATATCATCCCTTTCATTACTTTTGTCAATCTTTAAATTGCTCAGATTGGCTGCTTTTGTCTGCAAACCCTGTGTACTTAGTGAGATATCTGTGTCTCAGCAAAAGCAAAAGACTCAACGGCTGGGAGTCCTTTTGAGGGCGATTAGCTGTATTCCTTGCATACTAACACTCTCATTCGGGCTAATTGTCCATATACTGGGCTACTGGAACAAAAAAAGTAAGTTGAATTACGTTATATTATATGAATCTTTAACGTGGGAGCAACTCAAATGAACATTTGGGGAGAGTAGAGGTCTATTTGTATGAAAAAAGTCTTAAAAGCGGTAGCCAGTTCATATGCCATAAACTGACTAGGAGATTAGTCTGCCTTTATGAAGAGACTTCATATTTTTATTGGAGTTAGAAATGATAGGGAGCATTTTCAAGCTACTAATCATGGGAGAAAGGCAGAGGTGGCAAGTGGGGACGTACTCAAACGAAAAATTGTCCCGAATCCACCCATTACAATCTTCTTTATCGCATGCCCAGACTTTCGTGTTTTCATGAATGAGATCCTCTAACGATTTTCTTCGAAAATACATAGTTTTCTCTCCTCCTTAGATAAAAAAACTGCCCTTAACACTTGGTAAGGACAGTTCACTGTGAATTACAGTTTTACAACGTTTTCGGCTTGAGGACCGCGGTTGCCTTGAGCTACATTAAATTCAACGCGTTGTCCTTCGTCCAACGATTTGAATCCATCCCCTTGAATTGCGGAGAAATGAACGAATACGTCATTTCCGCCCTCCATTTCAATAAATCCAAAGCCTTTCTCTGCGTTAAACCATTTCACTG
>NZ_JBFTQB010000966.1:0-2347 GCF_056398785.1 Paenibacillus sp. 01T422
ATTTAAAGAGATGGCTTGGACTTCTATGAGTGATTCACCTCATTATTTTCCACAAATTGGTGGATTTCTAAGAGGAGGATCCTATCAAAACTAGTGAATATATGAAATATTCTATTAAAAATAGGAATCAAAAAAAGCTCTGCAGATACAGAGCTTAGCACAACGATAATAATTGTTATATTTTTACATTCACAATAGACAAATGAACATACGTAGATACGCCCTATTGCATATTTTAATTTATCGTATTCGAAATGAGGCGAGGCGTTTGAAAATTCTGTTTATATACATCGTGCCTAGTGGCGGCATGGAAACACTCAATCGTGAGCGTTGCAAGTCACTTCAACCTCATGGCGTGAACTGCCAACTGTTATATCTAATAGAAGGTAGTGGTTTGCAGAATTTTCAAAATAATAGTAATACGATTTTCGTGACCAATGAAGATAATGAAATTCGTACCATCTTACAACGCGAACAATACGATTGCATTATTGTTTCCTCCGATTATGTGATGCTTGAGCGCTTGCGAGTGCTTGGATATGGGGGTCCGATCATCTATGAGGCTCAAGGGTTAGGAAACTTTTCGACTGCACGAAACATTTTGTTAGATGCCAAGCTATACATTGAACATAATGCTGTTGCGGTCCTATATCCTAATACAACACACCTAAAATCCTTGTTCCGTGAAATATATCCAGATAAAAGACATTATTGCTTTGATAATTGTCTGAATACTGAGAAATTCTCGTACCGTTCACTGGATTTCCCTTCTTCTCCCATAATAGGGTGGGTTGGTCGTATTGAGTCCAACAAAAACTGGCAGATGTTTCTGGACATCGTCAACCTTATTAGAGGATTTGTTCCCGATTTTAGAATTTGGCTTTTTGAAGATGATAAAATATCTCCAGAAAAAGAATTCTTTAATGACAGAGTGAACCAACTTAAATTAAATTCGCGCATTGAACGTTTTTCTAATGTACCACATCATCAAATGGCAGATTATTATTCCATGATTGGTGATTCAGGCGGCTTCCTTTGTTCAACCTCGGTTATGGAAGGTTTCGGTTATGCTGTGCTCGAAGCAATGAGTTGCCGGTGTCCGGTTGTAACTTCGGATTCTGACGGTATTCGCAGCTTTGTAACCCATAATGTGACCGGGAAGCTTTTTGCTCAACAAGATTTAAAGGGAGCAGTAATGGAAGCCTTCGACCTTTTGTATAATCTCACTCTCCGAGAATTAATAAGGTCAAGAGCAATAAAGCAAGTGTGTGGACAATTCTCACCTCAACTCTATGCGAACCGCTTTCTAGCGATGCTCCAAGACCTCAATATAAGCGAATCCAGATAAACCCTAGCGGGTACGTATATTTGTTTCGATAAAATAAAAAATCCACCATATAGGCGGATATTAGGACATGTCTCTTATATTCGGCGGGAGGAATAAAAGCCTCTCGCCCTGTACGACCAAGTAGTTGTCTGTTTTTATGGAGTATCTTCGTCGTTTTTGTACTCCAAAATATCACCAGGCTGACAATTCAAAGCTTTACATATCGCTTCTAATGTTGAAAAGCGAACCGCTTTTGCTTTCCCATTTTTCAGAATGGACAGATTCGCCATCGTAATGCCAACTCGCTCCGAAAGTTCTGTTACACTCATTTTCCTTTTTGCCAACATGACATCAACATTGATGATAATCGCTATGATCTTCACCTCAGATCGTTAAATCATTTTCTGATTTTATATGAATAGCTTCTTGTAAAAGTCTTTGGAGAACAGCCGCAAAAACGGCGATCACCAAAGAGGAGAATATAATGACCGATCCAATTGGTATAAAACTTGGAGGGTCGATTTTTTTTGCCATAAGATAGTAAAGTGGCATACCTAGCAGGTACAAGCTACTAATCGTGATGGCACAGTATTTTATTTTCTTTAATGCCTTTACCGATAATTCCGAGAATGCTTGATTCTTATCAATATAGCTTAAAAGTTTATAAGCCTGATACAGTGCGAAGTAAAAGGGTATCGCTGCCATGTACATATCGATTAGAACGAGGGGTTTCATATAAGTAAGGTCCGGATACAATTCTACAGCAAAATCCCCGATCTTGGGTACCAAAAATATGCACAATGCAAGAACAGGGATTCCTAAGAAAATAACAGCTAGCTTTAAAAACAATGTTGTAATTTGTTTCATAAAAAGCACCTCACTGAATGAATGATAAAATGACTTTAACATATTATTTATCGTTTATCAATAAAGTATTGTTGTTTTGTTTTATATTAATATTGTTATTTTCGTTTTCGCATTAAAGCATCTACTGCCCTAACATTTGCTTCAATATTATCC
>NZ_JBFTQB010000967.1:0-2336 GCF_056398785.1 Paenibacillus sp. 01T422
ATTCACAATTGATGGCAGCGCATTGATTCCTCCATTTGCCGCTATGTCAGGTATTGGCGAGAACGCAGCGAAGAATATTGCGGCCGCCAAGGATGAGGGCGATTTCCTCTCGGTCGAGGATTTCCAGAATCGATCCAAAGCTTCCAAAACCGTGATCGAGCTATTAACGTCGATGGGATGTTTCCGAGGTATGCCGGAATCTAATCAGCTGTCACTATTCTAGATTTCATTGCATAGCATAGTTGAAACATTAGCTGTCAAGTGAAAATCATTAACAAGTTTGCTATTGTAATGCAAAGATTGGTTATGGTATAATTTTTATTGGCAATAATGAGGATATCATCTTGTGATTAAAGAGTGGGGAAACCCACTCTTTACATTTTGATATAGGACTTTTCGGGTTATGACTAGGGAAAGGTCAATTTAGGAGGTACATTAATCTGTGGTTACACAAGCACACATCAAATCCGTCATAGAGGACATGCTGAAGGATTTCATTGAACAAAATGGATTTGAACTCGTGGATATTGAATATGTCAAAGAGGGCAGCAATTGGTTCCTTCGTGTCTACGCTGACAAAGAAGGCGGAATTGATATAGATGATTGCGGCCGTATCAGTGAATACCTTAGTGTTCAATTGGATGAGAAAGATCCGATTGCTGATGCTTATTTCTTGGAGGTTTCTTCACCAGGGGCCGAACGTCCATTGAAGAAGACGCAAGATTATTACAGAGCCGTGAATAGTCACGTATTTGTTACGACCTATGAGCAGATCGAGGACTCCAAGGAGTTTGAAGGATTATTGGTATCCTTTGACGAACAAGATCTCATCATTGAAATTGGCAAAAAGAAAGTTACTATTCCGTTCACTAAGGTAGCAAGCGCTCGTTTAGCTATCGTATTTTAGTGACCGTTACTTATTGAAGGGGGGGACTCAGTTCAAATGAACACGGATTTCATCGAAGCGCTGTCGGAAATTGAACGCGAGAAGGGTATCTCTAAAGAGTTACTTATCGATGCAATTGAAGCAGCGATGATTTCAAGTTATAAGCGTAATTTCAATACAGCGCAAAATGTGCGCGTAGATATCAATCGTCATACTGGTCTCATCAAGGTGTTTGCACGCAAAGCCGTAACTGAGGAAGTACTCGATCCAAGATTGGAAATTTCGCTCCACGCTTCGCGTGAAATTAATCCTAATTATCAACTGGAAGATATTGTTGAAATTGAAGTTACGCCTCGCGATTTTGGTAGAATTGCTGCTCAAACAGCCAAACAGGTTGTAACGCAGCGTATTCGTGAAGCTGAGCGTGGATTGATTTACAATGCATTTATTGACAAAGAGGAAGATATCGTTACGGGTATTCTTCAGCGTCAAGATCAACGCAACATTTATGTTGATCTAGGTAAAGTGGAGGCCGTGTTGCCTTTAACTGAACTCATGCCAACAGACAAGTTTAAACAGGGCGATCGGATCAAAGCGTATATCACCAAAGTGGAGAATACGACTAAGGGACCACAAATCATTTTGTCCCGTACACATCCCGGTTTGCTTAAACGTCTATTTGAACTCGAAGTGCCTGAAATTTTTGATGRTGTCGTCGAAATTCGTTCCGTGGCTCGTGAGGCAGGGTTCCGTTCCAAAATCGCTGTTCACTCACGTAATGCTGAGGTTGACCCTGTAGGTTCCTGTGTTGGACCCAAAGGTTTACGTGTTCAAACGATTGTTACTGAGCTGCGCGGCGAGAAAATCGACATTGTTCGTTGGATGGAAAGCGTGGRAGAGTACGTGGCCAATGCGCTAAGCCCTTCCAAAGTTCTTGAAGTTCAAATTCATGAAAATGAAAAGATGGCGCGCGTCATTGTTCCAGACTATCAATTATCATTAGCAATTGGTATCAAAGGGCAAAATGCCCGCCTTGCAGCTAAATTGACAGGCTGGAAAATCGACATTAAGAGTGAATCACAAGCGGAACAAGAATTTGGCCGAGTGAAAACTTATACAGAAGAAATGCATCAAGATTCAGTCAGTATCGATTAAGTTTTTGTTTGGAAGCAAGGGGTGATCGGAATGAAGCAGAGAAAAGTCCCTCTGAGAAAATGCGTGGCCTGCCAGGAAATGATGCCGAAGAGGGAATTGATCCGCGTCGTCAAAACGCCTGAAGATGACATTCTCATTGATCTTAAAGGGAAAAAATCCGGGCGCGGTGCCTACTTATGCGGTAAAGTTTCTTGTTTTAAATTGGCAAAGAAAAGCAAAGCCTTGGATCGAGCACTTAAGCATGCCGTAAGCGCTGATATTTATGACCAACTGGAACAAGATTTTGTTCGGGTTG
>NZ_JBFTQB010000968.1:0-2334 GCF_056398785.1 Paenibacillus sp. 01T422
AAAGGATTGATTCATCAGAGTGCCATTGACTCGCAGGGTGCCAGGGTTCAGCGTTGTCAAAGGAGAAATCCAATCGTGAAGAAACACGCTGCCTGCAGCAAGATTGCCTGTATTGGATACTTGTATCCTGTAATGGACAGTAGAGCCAGGCTCCGCAATTAAAGGACTTGCAAAAATTACGATGGTTACGATTGGCCGCAGTATTTCGACACTGACCGTATTGGACAGTACATGATCGGAGACAACGCGATCATCCGGCAGACGGAAATTAAATAAGACATCGGCATTGCTGGTAAGCTGAGTCTGTTCGGCGGAAATCGCAACGGTGTTGACCGTAACCAGGAATGTGACTATGATTTGGTTTTTAGCTGGCAATTGTCCGACATAGACGGAACTGGATAGCAGTGAGTTGCCATATGGAGCTCCATTCACCGTCAAGCTTCCGAGCACGTAGGAGCTGCCCTCTGGGATAAAATCAGACAGCCAAATTTCTGCAGCAATGTTGCCTTTGTTTGAAATGATTAAGGTATAGGTCAAGGTATCGCCCAAAGTAGCCTTTGGCTGCAGGACGGACTCTACGACCGTAACCGCAGGATCGTACACCTCCAATGAAATAGAATTGGAAGTCATTTTTTGTTTGTTGTCACCGAGTTGCAGGATAAGCTCTGCGTCATTCACAATCCGCCCGGATGAGGGAACCTGGGTAACGGTGATTTGAAACTGCAGAGATAAGGTAGCATGAGGGGGCAGCTCGCTAAGTGAAATGCCGACAACGGGATTAGCTGACGGGTAGGAAGTTTGCCCGATTTTTACGCTTCCCGCAACGAAGCTAGCTCCGGTGGGCAGCCGATCTACGAAAAGCATTTTATTAACCGTATTGCTTCCTTCGTTCTTGATGGTGAATAGAAATGTGACGGTATCTCCGACAAAGGTATAGGGTCTATCTGCATGTTTCTTAAAGCTGATTTTCGTTTCCTCGAAAGGAATGATGACGGTATTAGACTTGGAGCTTCCCGTTGCTGATCTTCCTCCTGATGTATGGAAGGTATAAGTGGCAGTAGCTTGATTTCTTAGTTGTGAAGAAGGGTGAAGCACGATGACTTGAAAGTTTACCTCGATATGCTGGCCAACATGAATCGTCCCCACATAGATGCCCTTATCGGGTCTAGCCATTGGCATGGGAACGCCATCTACAATGACGCTGTTAGGAACCAGCGAAGTCCCGTCCGGCATGGAGTCAAAAAAGGTAACTTGTGCATCCAAGTTACCCTTATTGGCTATTGTCAAGGTGTAAGTCACGATCTGACCGAGCGAGGCTTCAGACGTATTCGCCTTCTTCCTTATCGTAATGACAGGACCAACCACAGGGGTATCAACGGTGTTCGAATAGGCGTGGCTGGTCATGTTGCCTGAACTGAAACGGACAACGGATTGATTAATTAAATGTTTGGGAGGTTGGGATTCGGCCGTCATACGACCGTCACCTCGAATGTAACGGTGACAGATCCTCCGGCGGGAATTGTGCTGAGCGGAACTCCTGTACCAGGATTCTGGCCTGGTCTAGGGGAGCCATTAACCGTTACACTGTCTGTGACGAATACAGTTCCAGTCGGGATTGGATCCGTAAGAACAACATTGTTGATCGCTTCTATGCCGCCATTGGTGACAATTACTGTGTACGTAATCGTGTCGCCAACGACCGCGTCAATAACATTGGAGCTTTTCACCACTATAACATCTGGTGAGGATACTGGAATCACGAGCGTGTTGGAAGCAACGGAGCCTGACAGCACGCGTCCATCTGGCGGCGAGTAGGTGTAGTTGGCGGTTGCTGTGTTCACTAATTGCTGCGGAGATGGCAACGATTCTACGTTGACGGCCAGCGATATTTTCACAGTAACCGTATCGCCTGGAGGGATGACTCCAGCATTGATGCCGGTTGCTGGATCGGCGCCTGGTTGAAGTTGGCCGTCGACAATTACGCTGTTAGGGACAAATTGGGCTCCCGTTGGAATTGTGTCGAACACCGTTGCAACCGCTGGCAGATTCCCGGAATTGTGGAGGGTAAGCGTGTAAACGACCGTATCGCCGACAGTGGCATTGGTTGTATTTGCGCTCTTAATGAGAGCGATAATCGGTTGATAGACCGGCACGATGACTGTGTTGGAGAAGGCCGAGGCGGCAAAGGCGCCGCTTGTGAAGCTGACAGACGATTGATTCGTAAGCAGCCCGGATAACGGCAGGGCCGTAACGGTGACTTTGAAAGAGATCGCAACGGTTGTGCTCGGCAGAATGCTGCCAAGCGAAATCCCTTTGGTCGGATCAGCGGTAGGT
>NZ_JBFTQB010000969.1:0-4306 GCF_056398785.1 Paenibacillus sp. 01T422
CTCCTATATCTCACCGACTCAAATACAGAAAAACGAAGAAATAAACAACAAGCTTAGATATGATTACTTTACAAGAATTATTACAGGGCAGCTGCCGGCCAATGCTTTCGATGAGTTTGTCACGAAATGGAAAACAGGTGGCGGTGACCAAATAACGAAGGAAACAAACGAGTTTTATAAATCACAGGGTAGTAAATAAGGCATTCTTTCAGTTTCACTTGCCGTACATAGTGCGGCAAGTGAACTTGTATCATTGGGGGATGACATGTATGAACCAATTCTCAGGGCAATCCAGCTTAACGGGGCCGATAACGAAGAAAGCAACGAAACGAAGATTTATTTCTTTTTTTCAGGACTGGGATCTTTATTTGCTTGCTCTTCCTGGGATCGTTTATTTTCTTTTGTTTAAATATCTGCCGATGTGGGGAATTCTAATTTCCTTCCAGGATTTCAGTCCTTTTTTGGGATTTTGGAAAAGCGAGTGGGTTGGGTTTAAGCATTTTCAGGAGCTTTTTGCTTATGATCATTTTTGGAACCTAATGAGAAACACGTTGTTAATAAGCTTTTATCAGCTGATCTTTTTCTTCCCAGTTCCCATCATTTTTGCCCTGATGCTGCACGAAATAAGCAAAACTTTCTTTAAAAAGTTGATTCAGACGATCATTTATCTGCCGCATTTTATTTCCTGGGTTGTTATTGCCTCTATTACGTTTGTCTTGTTGTCAGGCGGGGGAGTCGTTAATCATATCATTGAAGCAATGGGTGGCAAAACGATTAATTTCTTGTCTGAACCGACAGTTTTTAGATCGCTGATTGTTATACAAGATATTTGGAAAGAAGCCGGCTGGGGGACCATCATCTATTTAGCTGCACTCGCAGGAGTCGATCCGCAATTGTATGAAGCTGCAGTCATGGATGGAGCGAACCGCTGGAAACAGTTATGGCACGTAACGCTACCAACGATTCGCAGTACGATTATCATTTTGTTCTTGTTGCGTCTGGGACATATCATGGATGTTGGATTTGAGCAAATATTCCTCATGTTGAACAGTTTGGTGCGAAACGTAGGAGATGTTTTCGAAACCTTTGTCTATCAAAAGGGATTGGTTGAGGGGCAATTGAGTTTTTCCACGGCTGTTGGACTATTTAAATCCATCATCAGTCTCATCGTTGTTGCTGTTGCGAATTGGTTGGTTAAAAAGGCTGGCGAAGATGGCATATATTGAGCAGGGAACGATAAGGAGGATGTCAGCATGATTCGAAATAGAGGAGTAAGCGGTCGGATTTTCGATGGTGCTAACTATCTATCATTGTTCTTAGTAGCGGTAATAACCTTTATTCCCTTCTATTATGTCATTGTCGCCTCACTATCACCAATCAAGCAGGTGCTTACTGAAAGCATTATTCTATGGCCAGAGAAGTTTACTCTAACGTCATACCAAATGATCCTTACTACCCCGTCGTTTGTGAGAGCACTACTATTTACAATATTTATAACGGTAGTAGGGACAGCTATAAATATGTTGTTTACCTCAACGTTAGGTTACTCCTTGTCGAAGAAGCGTTTTCGTGCTCGCAGGTCTATTTTGATGTTAATCGTGTTTTCAATGATGTTTAGTGGTGGGCTAATCCCGACTTATCTAGTTGTTAAGCAGCTGGGGATGATTAATAGCCTTTGGGCATTAATGTTACCAGGTGCCATTTCTGCTTTTAATCTGATTGTTTTGAAAAACTTTTTCGCGAGTATCCCACAAGCGCTCGAAGATTCGGCAAGGATTGACGGCTGCAGCAACTTTGGTATTTTTATGCGAATCGCATTACCCTTGTCATTGCCTGCACTTGCATCCTTTACATTATTTTACGCCGTTGGGAACTGGAATCAGTTTTTCGCGGCGATCATGTACATGAATAATTCGCGTTATTGGACGCTGCAAGTCGTTCTAAGGCAGCTTGTCATCATTGGCGACTCCACTGGATACGGACAAGTCATTGATGATGCCAATAAAACGGCTTTTCCCGAAACATTGAAATATGCGGCTATTGTGGTTGCCACGCTCCCAATTTTGATGGTGTATCCATTCTTGCAAAAATATTTCGTGCAAGGGGTATTAATGGGTTCGGTTAAGGAATAGGAAGAACAAAATAGAGCAGGTCGGCAGGATCTACAGGAGGAAAGATTATGTTTAAATTGGGCTTGATGGGTTGCGGAGTTGTTGCAAATTACGGGCATATTCCCTCAATAATAAATTCATCTAAATTTGAATTAACTGCTATTTATGAACCTGTTGTCTCTCGAAAAGATGAGCTGCAGAAGAAACATAATGTGCAAGTATCGCTCACTGAGGTTAAGCTATATTTGGAATAATCATGGTAAATATATGAATTATGATCAAGTTCCACAACAGTTAAACTTAAGACGGGCAAACCGAATGATCGAAGGCGGACCTATGGTTGACTGTGGTGTGCACCAAATTGACCTTGCAAGATGGTGGCTGAATTCCGATGTGCAACTGCAGCATTCGGAAGGGGCCTGGGTGGACAATTATGAAGCGCCAGACCATATGTACCTTCATATGAAGCATGCCAATGACGTACATACGATGTTAGAAATTAGTTATTCTTACTGTTTTACCGCCAAAGAGCCGGTATCAAGTTTTATTTATGAACTGATCGGGACTGACGGAGTTATACGTTATGATCGTGAATCCAAATTATTTGAGATGYGGAATTCAACCGGAACAACTCGGTTTCCTTTTACCCGCGAGAAAAATTTCCCTGGCATGTACGATGCTTTTGCTTTGTCGCTTGAAACCGGTCAAACGGGCGATATGCCGACTGGCCTGGATGGGCTCATAGCAACTCGTATCGCTCGTAGGGCAACGGATGAACTCATCCAAAAGAATGCGCATTTGCATAAAAAGGAGTAGCAGCTGTCTACCCGTTGACACAAAGAAAGTGCTCTTCCGATTGGGGAAGAACACTTTTTTTGCTATTCAGGCATTGCATAAATGATCAGATATTACACCAAGGATATAGGTTTCTGTATTCGTTTTTTTCGGAATTCGGAAGGCGTATACTCGTTGTAGCGTTTGAAAATACGAATGAACATATTGACATTCGGGAAACCGGATTGCACGCCAACGTCAGCAATAGAAAGCGTTTCGGTAAGCAACAGATGCTCAGCTGTTTTAATTCTCCTCAAATGAAGATAATCGACAAAGGACATTCCGATACACTGTTGGAAATATTTGATAAAGTAGTGATATTCTAAATGCACGAGATGGAGGATATCCTGAATCCGAATCGGATTTCGGTAATGGATTTCAATATAATCCAATACTGGCTTGAGACGCTGCCAATCTGCTGGTGAAATGGGAGGAGAGGAGGGAGCATGGCGAATGAGCAGGGAGAGCAGCTGTTTGAAAGCACCGCTTATCGCCAGTTCGTAGCCGGGTTCCATATGACTTGCTTCTTGGTACACTTGGACTAATAGGTGAAACATGGTTTCTTTGACTGACGGGTTGTTAGTCAGTACTTCATTGATGCGATCTAGTGGTTCCGATAATTCCAGCAAAATAGGGGAGAAGTCTTTGGTATATTGATCTAATTGTGCTACTATGTCCAATTGCAGCACAATTTGTTTGACTAACTTCTGCCTTCTGGTGCGGTGCAACCGAGATGATCCGATGATTAACAAATCCTGATCTTGTAAATTATAGATGGTATCGACAGTTTCTACTTGCATGGCACCTTCAAATAACAGAATGATTTCTACTTCTTTATGATAGTGCCACGGGTTCCAAGGGAGCGAAGGAAGTGGCCCTAAAGTAATGTCCCATATTTTGTAGCGAAGTAAGGGATGATGGTAATTAACGTGTTCATTTTTTGCATGTTCTTCCACATTTGTCCCTCCAACATTTCTGAATATATAGATGCAAGGTGACATGCAGGTAAGCGCTATCATGATTTTAACATAGATAGTAGGATATCACAAAGTGTTATATACTATTGATATTTCATAGTCTAGGGGATGGCAGAATGAACGTAAAGGATAGTAAAAAGGGACGGAAAACATCGCTTTATATGCAAACTGCCGAGAAGGTCAAAGAGGAAATATCACGACAGAATCTGCAACCCCATGATCCTGTTCCTTCTGAAGGTGAATTAGCTAAGCTTTATGCAGTTAGTCGAATGACAACGAAGCTTGCTTTAGAGATTTTAGTAAAAGAGGGTATTGTATATAGGCTTGCACGCAGAGGGACATTTGTATCGGGGGACTACGTAAGTGGTAATCAAGTAAAGCCTT
>NZ_JBFTQB010000970.1:0-2328 GCF_056398785.1 Paenibacillus sp. 01T422
GGAGTAGCCTAAATTACCCTGCAAAGTAATCATGAGGAATGGCGTATATGATCCCGCAATAGCGATAAAAATGGCAGCATGATCCAGCACTTCGAAACGCTCTCCCCATTTGCGCGAGCGGGAGCAATGCAGGAGTGTTGAGGATAGATATACCATGCAAAAGGATAAGCCATAAATCGCATTGCTGATTGTATAAGCAAAATCCTCGAACATGGCGGCTCGCTGAAGGAGCAGTACGAGGCCGAAGGCGCTAAGCGCCGCGCCGATTCCGTGGCTTAAAGCATTTAAGCGTTCCTCTTTTAAATGAAGGCTGTTATCCATGCGAAGGGGTCACTCCTTTCTGATTGTTTCCTAGTTTTTCCCTTAGTCGGGACTAGTATGTAATCAGATCGTAGTGACCCCTATTTCCTTGCCAAGATGCGGTCTAGCGCGTTTATTCGCCGCCTGGTTCGGACTGCTTTCTTGTCAGATAAAAGGCTAGCTCTTTTCGATGCTTATACGTAATCAACAGAAAATTCCCCAACCACACCCAAATAATGGCTTGCACATAGCCACCTATATACAAATACACGCCTAAAAGCAGCATACCTAATACTACCTGTAAACCATCTGCCGAGGAGGAAATGGTTTTGCCTCTTGTCGACAGCTTCGCTATTGCCAAGCTCACTGCCAAAATGATCGCTAGTGCGATAGAAGCCTCAAACCTCGTCAGCGCACTCCAAACACCGAAAGTAACCGCAATCGCTTTGCCTCCCTTTCCTTTCAGAAGTGGCGAAAACGCATGCCCCACAATCGGTGCCAGCGCAACAGGAATTAATGCGTAACCTTGCACACGCGCATTTTCCAAGTGAAATCCTAGGATCCCAATCAGCACCAGGTATCCTTTTAAAAAGTCGAGAATAATGCCCGCAAGCCCGATCTGATACCCCGCTGCTTTCCACAAATTCAAGGCCCCTGGATTGCCATCGCCAACCTGTTTGAGATTGTACTTGGCTAGGAGTCCAAGCCAATAGGAAAACATCAGAGAACCTGATATAAAAGCGCAAGCCGTCCATACGAGGGTCATAGCTCCCGCCTGCTTCCTACTTTGACATTTCTTCCTTTCCACGCTACATGGCCCAGAAATACCACTTGATACACGGAGTACAACATGACAACAACCATAAATATCGTCGAGAAGATATGTAGAATTGGCATGATGAAGCCAAATTTCCCTACATACCTAACGAAGTAGAACAGCTGGAGCATGTAGATCAAATAGCCCATAAATAAAGGGAGCCACCAAGATGTGTTTATAAATAAAAAGACCGTCTCCGACACGATAAGTCCGACTACCCATAGGGCAATAAGGGCGATAGTTCCCCCCTTCAGCTTGGATGTTCCGAGTACGGCTCCTTTACCGAAGCCTTGGATTCGGCTTTTCATCCCCTGC
This sequence comes from Paenibacillus sp. 01T422, assembly GCF_056398785.1. NCBI lineage: Bacteria > Bacillati > Bacillota > Bacilli > Caryophanales > Paenibacillaceae > Paenibacillus > Paenibacillus sp. 01T422. The sequence continues at coordinate 1,433 of NZ_JBFTQB010000970.1, forward strand.
GCATACATGCGGAAGGACACAAGACCACAGCCAATGTAATTCGTCACTTCGATACCGGCTTTGCGAAAGGCTGCTCCAAGGTTCAGGTCGTCCAACATCTCCGCCTTAATGCTTTCGTGGCCTTTAATCGTTTCATAATCTTCCCTTGTTGTTACAATGCAAGATCCATACAGTCCCTTATTCGGATTGTCTTTCTCAAAAGGTGATGTGAAAGCAAATACCCCTAAGAAATTAAAAATAAGAGCCAGCCTTTCACCAAAACTCACTGTATAGTGGAAAGGCACCACCGAGATGACACCTCCGGCTTGCTGCCTAGCCATGACTAACATCTCCAATGCCCGTGGAACCAATCGGATATCGGCGTCAAGAAAGGCGATCATATCCCCGGTGGCATGTAAATAACCGTTCCATACAGCCCAATTCTTGCCGGTCCAGCCTTCTGGCAGATTGGGATTAGAGATAACGGTAACTCCGTAGCTTTCCGCAATCTCCTTGGTGTCATCCACCGAAAAATCATCTACGACGATAATTTCAAAGGGTTCCAGGGTTTGTATTTTGAGCGCATGGAGCAGATGAGGTAAATTGCACGCTTCATTTCTTGCTGGAATTATGACGGACAGCTTCACTTTCTCAGCGCCTGGGACATAACCTGGCCGAAGTACATTTTTTCTAAAAAGCAGAAAACCGGCGAGACACCCGATTACGCAAATAACCGCAATCAACATCCTAGAAACCCCCTCAATCCTATTCCGCGCAGCCGCTTGCTGAGAAGCTCTTCGCTCAACTATAGCGCTCGAGCTTGTATTGATGTATATGAACTTTGGCGGGATTTTAAGCCAGTGCGAATGGCACTAGAAACAAACATGGATGTATTCATTAGTCAAGTCGTCCAACCA
>NZ_JBFTQB010000971.1:0-2326 GCF_056398785.1 Paenibacillus sp. 01T422
CTATAAGAGAGTGATAAATGATACTTTCGGAACAGCAGGAATTCAATGATTTCTTGGTTATAGGGGGAGTGGGTCACTTTTTAAAAGTGTTTAATCAATAAAGCATAATAAATTGTTTTGGAAGCGAATTTAGTGAAATTCATTGTTTCTGCAAGTGTTATTGTGTTTAATGAAAATAACGAAATTCTATCATGACGGAATGGTCCTTTACATAACATCTGGATCGAATGATTATTTTAAAGAAAATGTTCTTCCTCGATTGCAGAATATATTAGTCGATAAGCTCGAAATTGTACGCGGAAGAGCTGCAGCAAATCCGTGCTAAACAGCATGCAGTCAAGCTCAATACGGGCTATTATGGCGAATGAGCCATTCACCGCAAACTGACGGAGCTGGCGACTGGAAAGCCATATGTAATCAGATTGAAATCGCCGGGATCACCAGATCGAAGAATCAATGAGGATATGAACGAAAGGCTTCTCCAATCACTGTCACAGCAAATGGGATAAACGAAAAAGCAGTCCAAGCTGAGGGAATCAGCTGTGGACTGCTTTTTCATTTCAAGCACGCTTGCGCGGCGAGCATCGGCGCAATATGATTGCGGAACACAAGGAGCGGAATCTTGCTCTTCTTCCGCTCATCATGCGTTAACACGACGACGGTGTCCAGTCGTGGAATGATGTAAATCGCCTGACCGCCGAAGCCGTAGGCGTTGTAGTAGTCCATTGGTGGCGAAGAGGGAGAGGCTGCGTTCGCGTCAGCCTCATACGTATCGACCCACCAATGCCAGCCGTAGAAGCCGCGGCGCGGCGGTGCCGGCGCGGCCGGGATGGCGGGAGCGCTGGAGCTGGCGACCAGCGCCTTTGAGATGAGGGGCTTGTGCTCCCACAAGCCCTCCTGCAAGAAGAGCCGGCCGAATTTCAGCATATCGGCAGGCCGGAGCTGGAGACCGAATCCGCYGGTATGAATACCTTGCGGGTCGGTCTCCCAGGCGTAGTCCGCGATGCCAAGTGGACCGAAAAGCTGTTGCTCCGCATACTGGGCAACTGGCATGCCTGTAACTTGGGCTAAAATCGCAGCAAGCAGCTGGGAATTGCCGGAGTTGTATTCCATGCGGGTGCCAGGTGCTTCCGACAGCGGCTGTGCCAGGACGAAGTCGACCCAATTGGACGTTCTGGTCATCTGCGGGAACGAATTCTGACCGCCAAATTCGGTCCAGTCCATGCCGGAGGTCATCGTGAGCAGGTGCCGGATTATCATTTCCCGCTTCCGCGGATCAGCGTCTTGAAGAAGCTGAGGGAAGAATGCTGAAACCGGCGTTTCGGGCTCGGGCAGCAACCCTTGATCCATGGCGATGCAGATCAGCGCCGAGAGAACACTTTTTGTGCAAGAATTAATGCGCGTTATTTCGGTTTCTTTTTGATCGTCGCGATAATGTTCAAAGATTCGTTCACCGCGTTGTTCGATGAGGCAGCTTGCTAAATGCAGCGGTGCGAGCGCGGCAGCCATCTGTTCCAATCTCATGCCATCCGTCCTTTAATTACCTTTTGAGTGAAATGCAGCGTGTGTTACACTAGGGCTAACTATGGTTTCCTACGATTATACCATCCCGCCATGCAGTCAGGAAAAGATTGCGATAGGAGTTCTTTAGCTAATGAGCATGAAGCGAAACTTTTTGTTGATTCCCCTTGCCTTCGTCATGACACTTTCAGCTTGTGAAGCTTTGCCTGTATTCGGAAAAGAAAAGCTTGCCCGCAAGCCCATCTCTGGTTATGGCCAGCTTGTGCCCGTCACCGAGCAGCGTAATGCGCTTCAGCATTTTATAACAGAAACATTAACCGGACCTCATGGTACGTATACCAACTTGCAAGAGACCGATCAGAACAGCGAAGTCGCAACCGGGCATGAAGTACTTAGCGAGTCAGCCGGACTGCTCATGCGTTATTATGCCTTAACCGGGCAAAAGGATAAGTTTGAAGCCCAGTGGCAGCTTGCCAAACGCACGTTTGATGCGCCATCCGGTCTTAGCTACCGGTACAGCCCCAAGCTGAATAAAAAATTCACCGTTAACGCTACAGTGGACGACTTTCGAATCCTTCGCGCGCTGGACGAGGCGGGGAAAGCATTTCAGACAGACGATTATAAGAAGGACTTGGCGTACTACGGAGTTAAATTATATACCTATAACGTTTCTGAGAGCCGTCTGCGTGATTTCTATGACGAGACTTATACGATGACGAATTCATTTATTACGTTGTGCTACATAGATGTTGCTTCTATGGAGCTGCTTCCCGTTTCGGACCGGAAGAAGCGTGCGCTTGAAACG
>NZ_JBFTQB010000972.1:0-2323 GCF_056398785.1 Paenibacillus sp. 01T422
GTTATACAATCGAACTAACCTCTCACCTTTCCCCATCCAGCGTCCTAGGAAGTCTCCAATCCGTAGAACGGAATAGGCTTTGCTTGGATCAGATAAATCGCTTTTCAGCTTCAGAATGGAAGCTGATAGCTGCTCATTAACAACCTCATCCGTGTCGATTACGAAAATCCAGTCATAGGCTGCGCGATCACTGCCATAGATACGCTGCTTCGCATAACCAGGCCATGCGTTCACATAGACTCTGCAGCCTAATTGCTCGGATACTCGAACGGTTCCGTCCTTGCTCCCACCATCGACTACAACAATTTCGTCTGCAAAAGGCTTGCAGGAGGCGATCGCATTAGCTATTCTCGATTCATCGTCTTGCGCAATGATGACAACAGAAATTCGATTCACTCCTACAGCGTCACGATAGCGACTCATTTCGTTCGCCCCTCCCCCAATGTCCAATTATTTGGCCTTATATGCTGTTATTGCTGATAGCAACCAACGGATATCCTCTTTATTCAACAGTAATCTAGGAAGTTTCGTTTTCAAGGTGAATTTGACATTGATTAAAATAAAGATAAATCGCAGAATACCCGATGATAAAATGGCCATTCCCGCACCGGCGAGTCCAAATTTAGGAATAAGCACTGTCAGCAATGGGATGACAATTATCAGCCCGATTCCTTGCAGAATCGTAACAATCTTGGGTTTGCCTAAGGCCATGAAAGCTTGCGCCAAAACCATGGTTCCACCTGAAATGGACACTTCAAGAAGCAGCATTCGAAAGACGCTAATGGCTTCTTTGAAATCAGGGCCATATAATAGAGGCATGACGAAAGGAGCAACCAGCATGATGATCAGGGAGCATAACAAGGCCACACATGTGCTGATCCTGTATACACGGAACGTCATATCAACCACTTTATCCTTCGGCAACCCGGAAGCTTTGGGGAACAGCACCACGATAATGGAGGTTGAGAAAATATTAACCACACGAGAAAGGCTTACTGCTACCGCATAGAGTCCAAGTTCAGAGGGATTCAGTAGCCCGATAATAACGATCTGATCAATGTAGTAGGAAACATTGCCCATTAAATCGTTGCCGTAGGATCCAATTCCATATTTGATTAGTGTCTGAAAGGAACGGAAAATATCCTTGATCACCCATTGATACTGTCTAAGCAATCGAACAGTGGTCCATATGTAAAAGGGAACCGCCGGAGCGAGATAAGCTACAGCTGACGTGTAAGGAGTCATGGTTTTGGTCAGGATTAGCAGAGCAAGACCGATGAGCGTACTCAGCGGAATAAGAAATCGCAGACGATTGAATAGTTTGTACTCGCCTCTCACCTGCATCATCGCATTATTAATCTGTGACAATACGATAAGAGGTACGATAGCCATGGACCATTGCGAGAATAGGACCACACTGTCAGAATACGAACGGAGCCAATAGGGTAAAATCAATATCCCTAAGCACATCGCAAGCATGCCTGCTGTCAAACCCATGATAACAGCGGTCGAATAAAGCTTGGCGGAATCCTTCATGTTCTTTTTCACGTTGTAAATAATGGCGGAAGGCATACCAAATGTGAAACTAAAGGCTAAGAATTGTGACCATAAAACCATAGCTGCCTGCTCTCCTCGGCCGGATGGCCCAAGAAATCGCGCTGTTAATATACCTGTAAGCATATTAATTACTAAGATTAGCACACTGAAAAACATCGTTTTAACCGAAGATGACAAATGACTTTTGCTCGAAAAGAAAGCTTTAATGAAGCCGAACAGAGGCTTTATGCGGACTAATTTCAAGTTGACTGGCTGCTGCATCCGAAATTTGCCTCCTCTCTTGAACGATCGTTCGATGCGCCATAATTCCAATTCCTACGACCATCCATAATAGAAAACCTTTCAAGCCTGTGTACCCATTTTCAAAAATAAGACAAACGATACTTCCTTGCAAAGCAGATAGCCCCAGCTTACCGTAAGCCGTTATACCGCCTGGTTGGGTTTTCTGAGATAACAGATAACGAGTGACAAGCCACAGAGCCCATAGGAACAACAAGCCTCCAAGGATGCCAAAGGTTAGAAAAATCGCAACAAATCCATTATCGAAAATGCCGTATTCCCCTAATGCCCCACCGTTGCTCAGCTTGGTACCGACACCGATACTCCCTAATCCTAATCCTTGTGGTTTCGAAAACATCATCGGGAAAACTGTATGAAAGAAATCAAGTCTTTCATTATAAGAGTGGTCATCCTGAATGGCCGTCATCGTATCTAAGCGAGCGATAAGACCTTGTGCGCCAGGCAGCTTCGGGATGATGACATACAT
>NZ_JBFTQB010000973.1:0-2320 GCF_056398785.1 Paenibacillus sp. 01T422
GATCGTCTACAATTATAACCCGAAAGGGTTGAGACATAAGAATTCCTCCCTCCTTTGCTTATTAATAAATTGAATCCAATAGGACGAGGATACTATATACCTAACTATACTCAATTACTCAAAATTCAAAATGCCTCGAAAGAGCTATAAAACACTTTATTTTCGCCAAGATGCTTTTTGCAGTCTGCTCGCATTGGTAACGACAGATACAGAACTTAACGCCATAGCTGTTCCAGCGATCCACGGCGTCAACAGCCCCATGAACGCAAGCGGTATAGCTAAGATATTGTACATTAAAGCAAAAATTAAGTTTTGGCGAATATTGCGCATCGTCTTACGGCTCATCACCACGGCATCCGCGACGCCTCCCAAATCGCTGTGAAGCAAATTTACATCCGCTGCGTCCTTGGCGATCTCTGAACCGGTACCAACAGCAATACCAATATCCGCAGCTGCTAAGGCGGGGGCATCATTCACACCATCACCGACCATAGCAACACGTCTCCCTTTTTGCTGCAGTGTTCTTACCAAATGAACCTTATCTTGAGGCAGCATTTCCGAATAGATCGTTGTTATGCCAGCTCTTTCAGCTATCGCTTTAGCTGTTTTACGGTGATCGCCGGTTACCATAGCCACAACAATCCCCATTTTTTTCAACCGGCGTATAGCTTGAGGTGTGGATGTTTTTAATGTGTCCATGAGCGCGATAACTCCTGCAGGCACATCGTCCACAGCTGCAAATAAGATCGTCTTGCCTTCCCTCTCTAACTGTTCTGTTACTTGCGCAAACCTCTGGATGGAAATCTCAGCCTGATTCATAAAAGCTCTGGAACCGATCAGAATCTCATGTTCATCTACTCGCGCTCTTACACCCAGGCCTATTAGGGATTGTGAAGAGGATGTCTCTTTAACCTGAAGTCCGCGCCGAACAGCTTCCTTCATAATCGCTTTCGCATAAGGATGTTCGATGCCGTTCTCGGCAGCAGCAAGCAAGCGAAGAAGGCGATGCTCCTGGCCCGGGTCCGTGATGATGTCTGTCACACGGGGCGTTCCATGTGTAAGCGTTCCTGTTTTATCCATTAAAATGATATCGATCTGTTGCAATTGTTCCACATACTTGCCTTCTTTAAATAAAATGCCCGACTCTAGGGCACGGCTTGTACCCACCAGTATCGAAGTTGGCGTCGCTAATCCTAGAGCACAAGGGCAGGCAATGACAAGCACAGCAATCGCTTTGAATAGTGCCTCTTTGATATCCCCCGGAGCAAGCCATAGAGACCAAATACACAATGTCAGCAGGGCAAGCACCAAAACAGCAGGAACGAACACAGCAGCGATTCGATCCACATAACGTCCGATCTCAGCCTTCGATCCTTGTGCTTCTTCCATCAAATGGATCATCTTGCCGAGCGCAGTTTGGGGGCCAAGAGCCGTCACTTGCATCATAATGGCTTCATCTCTAATAACAGATCCGCCTATCAGGCGATCATATTGGCGTTTCTCTACAGGTACCGATTCCCCCGTAATGAATGCTTCATCAACGGCTGATCGGCCACGAATAACTCGTCCATCCGCAGGAACAACTTCACCTGGCAGAATTAGGAGCGTATCCCCAATTTTTACGTCCTTTATCAATATAACTTCTGACTGCATCTCATTCCTGATGATTGTAACTGTTTGCGGGCTTAAGCTGCGCAGTCCATGAATCGTTTTCATACTTCTTTCTTTCGCAGAAGCCTCCAACCACTTGCCAAGCAGCACAGCGGTAATAATCATGGCGCTTGTCTCAAAATAGACTGCATGCGGGTCAGCTCCTCCAGAACGAAGCATATGGATTGTCATGTAATGACTATACAAGTAAGCGCAAGTCGTACTGAGAACGATAAGAACGTCCATATTCGCACTTTTGTTTTTTAATGCCTTCCACGCGTTAAAATAAAATGGGGCACCTATCACAAATTGAACCGGCGTAGCAAGCAGCCACTGGAACCATGGTTCCAGAAATAGATCAGGAATCCATATACTCGAAGTCATGGTGTAATGACGAACCATTGCMCACAAAAGAGGAAGTGTTAATAATGCTGAGATCACTAGTTTTGTTCCTAGACCAAATACCGTTTGCCGAGAATCACTCGCTTCTTCAAATTTTCTAGCAGAGTATCCCAGTTTCTCGATACGTTCAATAATTTCCCCTTTCAACTCTGTACCTGCGTCCAGCACTAAAGCCGCGCGTCCCATCGGTAAATTGACAGCAATTTCATGCACACCATCCATCTTGCCAATTACTTTCTCAATTCGCGCAGAGCATGCTGCACATGTC
>NZ_JBFTQB010000974.1:0-2314 GCF_056398785.1 Paenibacillus sp. 01T422
GGTTTGCAGAGCGGGAATCAATCAGCTTGCAAGAAATTACTGGGGAGCCGTTCGTGGGCCTGAAACACAACTGTTCGTTAAGAGATTCGCTTCTGACCCGTGTTCATCACATGAATTTCACTCTTGCATCCACATATGATGCGGAGGATCTCCCTACAGTGGCAGGTTTCGTAGCGGCAGGTCTTGGCGTTTCTGTGTTGCCGAGAACATCCGGACTGCACTTGGAAGGTCTGCGATGGATTCAGATCGAAGAGGAAGGCTGGCGTTGGGAAGTTGGTCTGCATATCAAAAAGGACAGATTTCTGTCCCCGGCAACTCAGAAGTTTGTTAGCTTTATTAAAGAAAAGGCCGGAGCCTTTTCCTCTTGAGCTTGCAACACAAACATAGACCAACCAGAAAGGGATCGATAACTTGGATTTACTTTTCAAAACGTTAAGCCCTAATCATGAGATATCCGTATATGACACCAATGATTTGTATGGTGAAAAAGGGAGATTTCGCGTGTTGGAGTTCTCCAATAACGCCATCCAAGGAGCAATGGATTTGAATGATCCAGCACGTATTCTATTCGAATATCCGCGAGCTATCCTACATTTAATTGAACATAATAACCCGTCTTTCGAGAGTGTATTCATCATCGGACATGGGATTGGGACGATAGCTGGCCATCTGACTGAGAAGCGATGCAAGGTGGCAGAACTAGATCAGACAGTGGTGGAGATAAGCAAAAGGTTTTTTGGATACAGTAGGGATAATGTCAGCATTGGTGATGGCCGTCAACTTCTCGCAAATGAAGCGCCGCATGCTTATGATTCTATTGTCTTGGATGCCTTTACTGAAAAAGGAACGCCTGCTCATTTAATCTCTACTGATTTTTTTGAAATTTGCCGAAAAAAACTTGATTCCTCGGGACTGATCATCATGAACCTATTCGGTAAAGGTGAGAATGACCAACTCATGAACGCTATCCATTCAACGCTGAGCGAGGAATTTACGTATATCAAAGCCTTTTCTCTACCGTCAGACGGCATCGCTGACATTCATAATATTATTCTCATTGGAAGAAATAAGCCAATTGGGTTCCAAGCACGCCAAATGGCTGGCTTCATAGAGATTGAACTCGAACAAGGGTATATCATTCGGGATAAATTCGATAGAAACGAGCTGAGTTGATGACTCGATTTTCTATCGGCGAAGTCCGACCTAGCAGTCGCCAGCCTGCCGCGGCTATCGCTTCCTCGTTGATCGCTTCATACATAAGTCTTCTTATGCCTTCCGCTGTGCGAATAGCGACCAATGCGTCCGGATTCGTGCGGCGAATTTGTTCAAGCACTTTGTCCTTTTGCGTAACAAGGCTCGCAATAAACACATGTTGAAAAGCAGCATAATCGAACTCCGCACCGTCTCCTAGCACGATTTGGACTTTATCGCTTAAATGACTCCGTTCCACCATCAAATTCGCGGCCTCGCAAGCATCCGGATCGATATCCACACAGAAGACACTCACATTCCATCTCAGGTGAAGCAGCACGGCACTCAGTGGTAAAGGCCCGCTTCCGACAAATACAATCGGCGAAGTAATCTCCTCCGGCCGAATGATCCTGCGGAGCTGCTTCAGCTCTTCGCCAACAAGACTTTCATAATTCCCCCAGTTTTTATATTTGAACAGGTTGGCTAATCCGAATTCGGGCTGAGCGCAGAGGTGACGGGAGTCGAATAACTCCATCTGGTACTCGGCTTCAGACAGCTTGGCAAGCAATCCCTTTTGTAGTGTGGTGATATCAACATTATCCATTACATACTTTATTTCTTCTGGTGTATATGTTTGCCTGAGTGCCTCTGTGAAAATAGAAATCGTTTTCGTGATCACGGAGTTGGAAGGGGACAGATCCGTCTCCCGGTGAAGGACATCATAGGTCTCTTTTACAAGAGTTATCAAATCTGATATCCGCTTAGACGGCTCTGTCACAGAACAATATTCCATAAGCGTTTACCTCCAGTCCATTTCCGTACAATTGCTTGAACCCAATATATTCGAATAGTTGGTTATTTAGAAATGAAATTCTGCTTTTGAGGAAAAGTAGGGAAGGATTGTTTGATCTATGTGGAGAAAATTTACAGGAGAGTCGTATGAAACAAGGGGGTCGTTCATTGGAGCAAGAAATAATCATTAATTATGATTCGAGACATACATCCTTCTATTCAGCAAGCGGATTTATCCCTGGTTCTGGTGGAGTGTGGAGGAGAAAAGACTAATTTATTAGGAGGTTATCGAAATGAGTTTTCATGCAACCAACCCGATTTTATATACGAT
>NZ_JBFTQB010000975.1:0-2310 GCF_056398785.1 Paenibacillus sp. 01T422
GAGTTGTTGTGTGTATGGTTTCAGGGAAATGGCGAACGGGATGCGACGACGACACGAATTATGGGAGCACGTTCAACGGATGGCGGAAAAACATGGTTGAAACCGTTCGTAGTAACCGACGCGCAAGATATCGCTGATATTAATCCTGTCGTATACGTGGATTCCGGCGACCGCCTCTGGTTTTTCTGGTATCCCGTATTGGCGGGCAGATGGCAAACGTCCCAACCTAGATATGCTTATGCTGAAAAAGGCAGGTATGAGCTTGAAGAGGTCGGGAACAAAGCGCCGAATTGGACATTTTCAGAAAATGTCGGGATTAAACTCGGTAAAAACATTGGCGGTGTAGTCGATCCAAAAAGCACAGATGATCATATAAGTCAGTCGATCGATGATAGAGCTGGAGCCACAACAAGGCCTTCTTGGGCTACAGCACCTCTTGTAGCGCGCCCAGAGTTGGCCAAAGGTTTCGTGAATACAGTAAAGGCCAAGCTTGATGAGCAAAAAGAGTACCTGTTCAAACCGGTGGCTGACAATGGAGCGGGTATGAGCCGCAAAATTAATGAGGCTGAATTCGATGGTTTAGTCACGCAGACCATGCAGTTAATTGGCGGCGACCCAACCAAATATCTATATGCTCCGACAGTAGCGGACACGATTACTGAACCTCRTTCCGGTTATCCGTACGCCCGTCGACTGGGCTGGCAAACCAAAGATAAGCCGTTTGCTGTAGATTTAGGCAATGGCAAAGTTCGTTTACTTCTGCCTCTGTATTCAGATATGTTGGAAATGAGCATAATGGCTTTTACAGAGTATGATCCAACCAAACCTCTTGCGGATAACTCGATTCGTTGGGAGATGAGTGAGCCCATTGTAGGAGTCGCCAACATTCAGGCCACGATGGCTCAAAGAACAGACGGTACGATTGTAGCTTATATGCGTGACAACGGTCCAAGGCCTTATCGTGTGGTGGCATCCGAGACTAAAGACAAGGGATTGACATGGTCAACGGTCAAGGATGTTCCAGAGCTGCAGGATCCCGGTGTAGGGCACGACCTTTTGCAACTTAAAAATGGGAATTGGGCATTCGTTCACGTAGATACGGAATCGAACCGGAACACGTTGGCTGTCGCCCTTTCGGACGATGAAGGCAGAACGTGGAAATACAGAAGGCATCTTGCCCTGGATACAAGAAGCAGTGTGGGTAGCTATCATTATCCGGCCATCACTCAAGCACATAATGGAGATATCCTGATCAGCTTCAGCCGATTCTTCTCGTCGCTGGATATGGATTCAGCTAACCAATCCTTGGGTGGCTATAAAAACATTACTTTCTCCAGAATTACAGAGGACTGGATTAAGCAAGGTGATGCGGCAAACCTAATCAGAGAGTATGAGAGCATCGATCGTGAAATTGCAGTTCCGGCCTCATTCAATATCAGTACGGCATCCGACAGTGCGATTAAGGCTCTTTTCCCATCTACGATTAAAGCCTATACCTCCTATAAACCGGGGGCAGAGAACGCATTTCTTCCATATGTTGATTTGCCCGTAAATTGGGATATCGCTGCTATTAAAGCGAACTATAAACTTAATTCTTTCATTAGCAACCTTACCGGCGTTGTTGATGAGACTAAGCTTCCGCAGGGTGTAACAAGCGAGATGCTGCCATTTTTCAAAGCACCCTTGAGGGTGTATCTCTACAATGATCCCAACGCAGTTGCGGCTCAAAGCTTGGAGTTAAATAAAACTAATCTAGCTCTGTTCAAGGGGCAGTCTGAAGCATTAATTGCTACAGTATTCCCTAGCGAAACAACGAATAAGACAGTGCTGTGGAGTACTAGCGATTCCAATGTTGCTACGGTTGATACTAATGGCATTGTCACGGCTGTTAATAAAGGAGCTGCTGTCATTACTGCTAGAACACTTGACGGCAACTTTACTATGGCAGCTAATGTAGATGTGAGGATACCTGCAGCAAGTGTTGTGGTCACGCCGAGTGAAATCACGCTGCAAAAGGGGCAAACAGGTACTTTGGCAGCAGCCGTATCGCCGGATGATTCAAATATTAAAGCAATCAACTGGAGTTCAAGCGATGACAAAGTCGTTTCTGTGAATGATAAAGGGGAAGTTACAGCCCAGAGTGTTGGTAACGTAATTATTACTGCAGAAGTGATTGACGGAAGCAACATAGCGTCTGGAACGGCGGTCGTTAAAGTACTTGGAAGCAGCGGTGGTGGTAGTGGCGGTAACAATGGTAACAGTGGAGGTAGCGGCACTGGCAGCAGCAACTCAACAACTCCGCCTCTAGTG
>NZ_JBFTQB010000976.1:0-4610 GCF_056398785.1 Paenibacillus sp. 01T422
TTAATGAAGATTGTGAAGCAGTTGAAATAGCTTGAACGAAAAAAAGATCGTAACCGACGATGCCGGATACGATCTTTTTGATGTTTTACTTGGCAGCAGGAGCTGTTACTTTCCAGTTTTTCTTATAGATGATGCGATCCCCGACCTTGATTTCAAGCGTCATGGGATTGCTTCCTGGCAGTAGCGGGGCGTCAAGCCTCACGTCAAAGACGTCTACGTTCATACCGAGCCCGTAAAGGCGATTTATTGTTGCTTTGTAGCTTTCAACTGGAACGTCTGGAGCGGCATCGCTCCGTCTCACGAGGATTGTCATCTCAGGGGACTGCGTTCCCGCTTCCATATATGTGTTCCCGTACAGCAGACCAGAGAGAGGCAAGGAATTCCCGTCGACCGCCGAAGGCAGGGTGAAACTGCCGATCTCATATTCGCGGGAACTTAAAACGACGTGCTTTTCGCCAAAAATGACCTTGTCGTTATAAATCGTGGAAGCGCCGAAAAGCTGGCGCAGCTGCAAGCTTTACTTCTCCGACTGGCGTGTCGTGCCAGAAGGTCTCCGCCTTATGCTCCCCAGCCTTGAGCTGGAACCCGTACCCCGCTGTATCCATGAATAACCACCAGCCATTTGCATCGGGACCGGTCAGCTTGAACAGGTACTGTTTCGCCAAAAAGTCCGCGCTGAGCTGCGGCTCGCCATTCTGCAAATGACCAATGGTGTCGGTGCCGAACGTAAATATCCCCGCATCATTGTGATAAAAGGCGCCTTGATACCGTGTCGCTGAGCGAATCTGCGCATCGTTCTCGCGGCCCTTCAGCACGATACTATCTTCAAAGGGCTGAAGTTCCACCCAGCCTTCGCCGACGAAGGAGCTGATTTTGTACCATCGCGTCCCGTCCGGAGCGCTCCAAGCAGCCAATGGCTGCAAGGTTTGTGGTCCAATCTGCCCGTTTTTCAGCGGAATGCCGCTGTTCGGAAAACGCATGATGGGCGTCGCACCGTTATGAAGTACGATCGCTGCTGTATCGTCAGACGTCTCTTCCGGCTCGGCATAGGAGGGGCTGAACCAGCCCTCGGCTTGTTCGTTCCGCACATGGTACCAGTCTTCATGGGTCATGAAGCCGTCGTCATTCACCGTCGTTTCAATGACGTTCAAAGCTTCGGCTGGAAACTCCGAGATAATATCGGAATAGGCATAAGGATACTTGAACAAGACGTAGGGTTTCGTTCTCTTAATGGTCTGCTGGCTAGCCTGAATCGGCATGCCAGGGCCGTATGCCCACTTCGTACCTTGCTCCATCTCGAAGCTGTAAGAGTTGCCGAGTAGAGAACGGAACTGGCCGGTTTGCCGTACGAACAGGTTCGTCAGCAATCCATCGCTCTGCTCCGTAATCACGTGCAGAAAGGGTGAATTCTGATAGTTAACGCCTGGATAAAACGCCCAATTGTTCGTCTCTGAATACGTGCCGATTTCATCGAGATGCAGGTGAATCCATTGATCCCCGAGCCACGTAGTGTGAATTTTGAGCCAGTGCATCGGATTGTAGTCGGGTTCCGCTTGCCGGAACCAATTCTTCTCCGCGCCGACGACCGTAACGTCCTGCGGGCCGACATCGGTCTGTATTTTCCACCAATTATAAGCCCCTGACCAATGCGACTCCGCTTCGATGACTTTGACCGTTTGAGGGGAGAAAGTGCCTTCCGGCTCGTTTTTGAACGTGTTCGGAATGACGTAGTAAGGCATGTTTTCTACGAACGTAAGTGTCTTGGGGATGAAAATGCCGTCTGCCGGTTGCGTCGGCGTATCTGCATATTCCGATGCGCTAGCGCCTGAGGTCAACAGCAAAAACGGGATTGCAGCGCTTACTGCCGCGATGAGAGTTGCTTTTCTCCACATACGTCGGTCTCCTTTTGGATGAAATTTTCAATCGTCTAGTATATTCTACTAAGAAATGGTTCAGAAGTTGTGGTGAAGATCCGAATCAGTTGGCAAACAGGAATGTGCGGTTGAAAATAAGGATGTGACTGAAATATTTATCATTAATACAAGACGTCTGAAATATATTTTTGTGGAGGAGTCGGGATTCTATCCTGCTTGCGTGCGATATGACCTTTATATAAGAGTGTAAATAAAGGGAGGAAGAAGTTTATGGCAAAAAGAAAATCAACGCCAAAAAAAGCGAGGACAGATCGCTCTTCGGTGGGATCTCAAACCGAAGCAACTAGGAATGGAAAATCCCCAATCGATCCTCCTGTTAATATTTCAAGTAATAATGAAAGTAGAATCAACCCTGGTTCTGTAAATCAAGAAGGGGCCTCTGGCTCCTACAGTAACAGTGCAATTGCAATGATGCCGTCTCATCAGCCAGTCTCTGCATCAAAGCAAGAGCAGACCCTCGGTGTTAAGATTGCGAGAGCGATGTTATCAGGCCCTCGGATTATTACCAAAGATGCAACAGTTGCAGAAATGGATGGAGACGGCAGTAACACCGATCCTTTTGATAAAACAAGCCCGGCCATTCCGATTGGTCCCCACTGGATGATCGTGTGGCCTTTTGATGCCAAACAGGGCGGACTGCCTAATACAATTAGAGATGCAGGTGCCTGGGTGATGTTCGATGGTACTCCATACGCCTATCTGCACATTTGCGGCACACCCTGGATGGGCAATGTGTACAATGATGCTCTGGACCCAATCTGGACTATGGTATATAGCCCTCCAATAGAGTATTGATGCTTGAGCGGATGCTAGGTGATAAGAACAGTATTTATTCAGGGCCGCGCAAATCGCGGCTTTTATTATTTTTTGGATCAATTTGAGAGATGTTTGCTAAACGAATAGGAGATTAGTTATATACAAATTAACTATAATGCGTTACCATGGTAAAGTGGTAAAGAGATGTGGGGAAGAGGTGTTTTGATTTAATGTATAAAGCTGTGTTTCTTGATTTCTACGGTACACTCGTGCACGAAGATGATGTGTTTATTGAGGAAATATGCAAAAAAATCTTAAAATCGACTTCAACTCAAACTACTACCAGAGAAATCGGAAGATATTGGTGGAATTCTTTTTCTAATACGTTTTACTCATCTTTTGGCGATAACTTTAGAACTCAACGTGAAATCGAACTACGTTCCCTAGAGGATACAATTTCTTTTTACAATTCATCTGAAAATCCAAGAGAACTTAGCGAAATTTTATTTGATCACTGGCAAACTCCTCAACTTTTTGAGGACACAAATGTATTTTTGAGGAGTATCAGTATCCCGAAAATAATCCTCTCAAACATTGACCGAAAAGATATTCAATCAGCTATTAAACATAACGGATTAGCATTAGAAAACGTTATTACTAGTGAAGACGTAAAATCTTATAAGCCAAGACCTGAGATGTTTCAGGGAGCCCTAGCAGCATATAATCTTAGCCCCTTAGAGGTTCTACATGTTGGTGACTCTCTTTCCAGTGATGTTGCAGGTGCCCACAACGCAGGAATTAAGGTTGCTTGGATTAATCGGAAAAATAGATCATTGCCAGAAAATTATTCGCCAGATTACATCATAAATTCGTTACAAGAATTGATTTCTATATTTGCGTAATTCAACGTAAATCGTAACTTCAATAGATCACAAAATGAGGCTACCACCGCGAAAACAACAACATTGCTTAACAACAAAATCTAGAATGGGCGGAATGCATATACACATCCTTTCCCAAGGGAAGGAAGTAATTGGAGACTATTTCTTCGTCCCTGATAAACCCTATCGATTTAATAAAGAGGATGCTGTTAATCAGGATAGGATTAATTTGAAAATATTAGGCTGGTTCGCATCACCGCCGTCTAATGTGTACAATGATGCTCTGGATCCAATCTGGACTATGGTATATGGTCCTCAAATAGAGTATTGATGCTTGAGCGGGTGCTAGGTGATAAAAACAGTATCTATTCAGGGCCGCGCAAATCGCGGCTTTTATTATTTTTGGGATCAATTTCAGAGATGTTATATGCCCTGTTTGCGGTTATGATGAGCTACAACAAGCACCCTATGATGCAGATGGTAATGAATCATATGAAATTTGTCATTGTTGCGGTTTTGAATTTGGATTTGATGACATCTACGATGGTCACACATTCGAGAGTTACAGAAATGAATGGATGAGCACTGGAGCGACGTGGTTTTATGAAAAATCTAAACCTAAATGTTGGGATTTAAATCAACAGCTTAAAAAAATTGAAAGAATACAGCCGATGTATATCCCTTTTTGGAAAAAGAAAAGTACTCCGAAGTGGATTGAAGCTGGAAAGATACTCGCTTCAAATTCAACCGATAAAGTGTCTTGTCCAAAGTGCGATAATCATTTTCTTATGGTTCAAGATGTCCCCATAATGTATGAAAAAAAGATTGAAGGAATAATTTCATGCCCTGCTTGCTTCGCGAAGAACATAATGTTAATGCCAGATAACAGTTGACCGTTTAACTAACCTAAAACAATAGTTCAATGATCAGGGTCAGTTCAGCGCGCGTAGAGGCTCCCTGGTTTTACTAACTTTTAATATCAGGAGGTAGGGTATGGAAATTAACATACGAGAAGTTGCAGCAAAAGATTATCCTGAAG
>NZ_JBFTQB010000977.1:0-4120 GCF_056398785.1 Paenibacillus sp. 01T422
ATTATGATCATTGTAAGGACGCTGGACCCCTGAGCACATGCATCATTACAGGAAAAGTGGATATAAGTGAATTTAGATTATTGAAGGGGCAGGCACTGCAATCTTATAAGAGCCAAGTCTACTCGGTAAACCGGGCCTACCCGGGTGTGATGCAGAACGATTTTTCGGTTATTGGGCCTTATGAATACTACACCTTAATACGTGCCAATGGTAATCAGGTCGACCTGACGGCAGAAAAGTTCTCAAACAAATTAATAATTATCGATTTAGTTGATAAATCTAGCTTCTAACCATTAACATAGGCGGCTGCTGCAAATCAAGGCATTTGACCCGCATGAGCCGTTCTTTGCACCTCAGAAGTATAAAGACATGTATCCACATGATTATACGGGCAAGCACTTTGACTGGCCGGGGTACCGGCCTGTTCAGGAAACGAGGGAGGAAGTCGAACACTGCAAATACGAGTACGCAGCTCTCCTCAGTATGTGCGACGCCTACCTTGGCAAGGTGATGGATACGATGGATGAATGCGATCTGTGGCAGGACACGATGCTGATCGTGACGACCGACCATGGTTTTCTGTTCGGCGAGCACGACTGGTGGGCCAAAAACATCATGCCGACGCATATGGCCTCGTTATTTAGTGTACAGGAGCTGCAGGAGATGGAGTTGGCAGATCCGTTTTCCTTTACGAAAGGGGTTCGAACGCTCAAAATCCCCGCAGCCTCGTATATTCCAGCGCACCGCTTTGGAACCTTGTTGTATGATTTGGCGATTGATCCGGAGCAAAAGCTACCGATTCAGGATGCCGTCGTTGAAAAGAGAATGATCGACCATTTGATCCGAATCATGAACCTTCATCATGCTCCGCCTGAACAGTTCGAAAGATAAGGCATTTAAACAAAGATGGTTCAGGTGATAATTATTCTTTCTAACTAAAGATGCAACCTATGGATTAATTCTTCATTAAAACAAGCTGAAAACTATAGTTAAATATAACGACAGTCAAGGAAATTTATTTGGATAGTAGTTTATAAAAAATCATACGTTTGTGTCGTAGCAGAACGTCACAAACGTATAATTTTATTCGTTATGGTATCATGCTACCAGTGAATTGCAAAACGTTTAATATCTTCTTTACCAAGTTCTTCCCCCAACAGGACTTCCATCAACTCAAGATGAGTAACTGCCTTAATTCCATGCTTGATGCCTGCTGGAATCTGTAAAGCATCGCCCGCCTGAAGCGTGTACAGTTTATCCTCCATAAGGATTTCTGCGCTCCCCGACAAAATCGTCACGATTTCTTGGTATTTGAGATGCTGATGATAGCTCGTATTGTTTCCTTGGGTGAGATTTACTTTTTTAATCATGGTTTCAATGCCATCTTCATTTTTCCAATAATCTATTACTTGATAGGAACCCCATCTTTTCTCTGCATACATCGGAATCTGAGAACCTTGAGCGAGTAATTCCTTAATTTGATTAGCTTTATCCTTATTAGCGATTAAAATTCCGTTAGAATTAGCCGCAACAATGAGATCTGGGACACCAATAATTTCAATAGGATAAGGAAGCTCATTAATGAGATGGGTGTTGGCTGAATCGTCTGATATTCGTCCTGAGCCGATAACTCGATCCTCGAAATGATTGCTAAGCGATGTCCAACTCCCCAGATCACTCCAGTAACCTTGATAGTCCATGGCTACAACAGGCCGTGTGCGCTCGACGACTTCTCGATCGAAGCTTAGATTTGCAAGTTTTTCGTATTTTGCGAACCATGGTTCAACTTGGACTGGAAGTCCATTGTCTTTCAAATAAGTCAGCATGAATCTCAAGGGGAATGCGAATACACCGCAGTTCCACAAAGCGTTATTTTCAATTAAGCTGCTGGCTGTTTGGACATTAGGCTTTTCTATGAACTGGTCGACGAAAGCATACTCGTCATTCTCCTTGGGCAGAACTGGAACAATATAGCCAAACTGATCTGAGGGTGTATTTGGTTTCGTTCCAAGGAGTGCAAGATCTGCTTTAGAACGTGACAGAACTTCAGGAAAATGGGGGAGCAACCGAAAAAAAGTGGTATCTACATATGTGTCTACGGGGAGAATACAAATTGTTTCCCGACCCCCCGCACAATAGTACAATACGCAAGTTATATACTCCTCCTTKGGGAACATCACCCTATTTCTTGGATCTAATTACTTTTTCAAGCGAATGCTTCATTAACTTCCCTGCACGATCCCATGAAAAATGCAACATGTCCCTTCTGCCTTGGCGTCCCTTTGCTTTGCACAGCTCGGGATTCTCATAGGCTTTCCTCATATACGCCTTTAAGCTGTGCAGATCGGGTTCCGCCCATAGTTGTCCTTTTTGTGCAAATAGATTGCTGAACTTTCTTGCGATGGCATGTGGGCTGCTCATGCTAACGGATGGGTTCTTCAAACGATAAGGAAGTAGGTACGAGTTATTAGGCGTAAGGAAATCCATCTGTCCGCCCCAACCTGTCGCGATGACCGGGACACCACTCGCTAATGATTCTAGAAAAGGAAGTCCGACACCCTCGCCACGAGTAGGGAGGACAAAGGCATCACCGAGCGTGTATAACCCTTTCAGCTGATTTTCACTGAGTCGCTTGCCGATAATGACAATAGGAGCTGTATCTTTGCGGATACCGAGTCTTTTCTTGTACTGACTTATTTTTTGCCGAATCCATTTCTCATTCTCATAAGCGGCATAGCCGTTCGTTTTGATCACGAGAATAACGTTATCTGTAGAGGAAAATTCTTCCCAGTATGCCCTTAGCAAGCCCTCTGGATTTTTGCGATGCTGGAAGCCGAAGACAGACACAAATGTAAATTTTCCAGCTGCACGAGGTAAATTCAACTTCTTATTGTTCGGATGAAATTCCTTGGTATTTACACCGTGAGGAGCAATGAAAATCGGTACCTTTACGCCGCTATTTTTTAATGCCCTCCTATTATGCTGTGAGGGTACACATATCGCATCGAATTTGTTCATGCTGGAAAGCCAACTTGTGGGAGTCTTGTTTGTTTCCCAAACGGTATTCAAAATTATTGGATTATAAGTTCTTCGCTCTTTCTTCCATTGCATGTGAGTAGGAATATGATGATAAATAAGTGCTTTCTTGACTTTTACGGATATACCATTGCTTATAGCACCTACTTTAACAGTAACACCCTGTCGCTTTAGTGATCGTACATACGCTCTGCTTGCACGTCCAAGACCGCTCGTCTTGTGAACTGGTCCTTTCCAGACAACATAATAGAGCTTCATTTAACTATCCTCCTGTTGGTTTTGACATAACCTTTTCGTTTGTGAAAAGAAATCGACCTAAATAGCTTTGTCAGGGAAGACATTTTGAGAGGAGAAATATGTGGACCGCTCATATTCAAGCTCTTATTCATTGCGGGTTTTAAAATCATCTTGTCAGACGTAGAGGAATAAAGAAAATTGCCGTACGTCTCAAATTCAGAGAAAGCAAATTGCTTGGATTTATTCATGCTTTTCATAATTGCTGTATACCAGCTTCTATTATGTTTAGACTCAATCGCTTGTTTCAACTGTTTTATTTTTGATTTTTCGAATAGCATATAATGAGTTACGAAAGACAATCTAGCCGAACGGCTTCTTCCCATCAATTTTCTATACGTATGGAAGTATTCTGGTTGACTCCAGTTTCTACAGTAGAAAACAGTCTTGTTGCCTATCTTAAAGACGTGCGGACGGATGAGGATGGTGTCTGCATCAATGACCAAATAGTACTTTGACGTGCACAACGTATCGCCGTTCATTTTGAGTAACTGCTGATAAAGCCATCCAGATCGATCCCACGTTTTGCCTTGATAATGGATGTCTTTCTTCGTTATAGGTAGAACGGTATCTTCATTAACGAATCTGCACCCCTTTTGTGAGCAAAGATCGAGCATTCGCCCGGTTTGAGGAGCCACAATAATGATTTCTCGAATAGGGTGCTTCACAAACTTTCTCACGGCATCAATAACATGAGGAAGTGTCCCAAGATCCTTCTCAATCGCTGGGATTAACACATCAATAGGTGTTGTCATTGTCTCATCTCCATAATCCATTGTATGCATTATGA
>NZ_JBFTQB010000978.1:0-2288 GCF_056398785.1 Paenibacillus sp. 01T422
GTTAAAGATACGGGGGTTGGCATACCTATAGAAGACAAGCAGCGGATATTCGAAGTTAAAGATACGGGGGTTGGCATACCTATAGAAGACAAGCAGCGGATATTCGAACGGTTCTATCGGGTAGAAAAGCATCGTTCTAGGGATGAAGGAAGCGCGGGTCTCGGTTTATCAATTGCAAAGTGGATTGTGGAATCCCATCAAGGCACAATTAAAGTTGAGAGTGTTGTAAATCAGGGAAGTACCTTTACGGCGAAGTTCTCATACTTTGAATAAGCGATGCCCTTACTCTTGATAGCAAAGAGGAGGGCATTTTTTTTCATTTACCGTACTTTTACTTTTCAAAGTTATAGTTACTTATGTGAAGAACAAGAACAACAACGAAACGAAAGGACGAATGAAACATGAAACCACGTAAGCCTTGGATAAAAAAAGTGTTTCTTATAGCTGTGATTGCCGGAGTAATCGGAACCGGTGTTGGCGTAGCAGCAAAGATGGACAGGCCTGACTACAAGGAAGCATTCAACCATGCTAAACAAAGTGCCCAACCATATATATCGAAAGGTAACGATAAGGCGTTGGCAGGTAAAGGTGCAAACCTTGAGAAAGGCAAGCGTGAAGGAGGCTATGAGCATCATGATGATGGCATGACGGCTGGCATGGCGATAGGAGGTACAGTCTTAGCAGCTGGACTTCTGTTCTTGATTATTCGTCGAAGAAAAAGAGATGGCGGTATCCTTAAAACTAAGAGTACGCATGCCATGATCACCACTTCAGATTTCTTGGATCAATGGGAAAACAAACAAACCAATTCAAAGGAGACGAACTAATATGGGTATCTTTAGAAGAGTGAAAGAGTTGTTCTTAGCGGAGACGAATGGACTAATTGATAAGTGTGAACAGCCTCTCAATATGGTGAATCAATATATGCGGGAATTCGATCTAGAGCTTGCGAAAGGACAAAAAGCATTAGCGAATCAGTTGTTCATTGAAAGAAGACAAGCCGCGTTAATTGCCGAGACCCATACTCAAATTGAAAAAAGAGACCGCCAATCTAGGCTTGCTGTGAAACAAGGCGAAGAGCACATTGCAAAGCTGGCAATTCAGGAAAAACTGCTGCAAGAGAAAAAACTGGCAACATACCAATCACAATACGCTACTATTCAAGAACAGACGAAGGTGCTTGAGGAAAGAATCGCTCAATTGCTAGTTCAGTCTGAAGAATTTAACCATCGTCGTTTATTGTTAGCGTCGCGAGCCAATGTGGCAAGTTCTTTGAAGGAGATGTCTCAAAGCGTCGTTTCGTTTCAAACTGACAATGTAACTAAGGGCTTTGCTCGCGCAGAAGAGAAGGTAATGTTGATTGAAGCAGAATTGGAAGCCATGCAGCGGTTTCAATCACCTGTCAAACGTTCCGCACCGCAATATTTGGATCCAGGCCTCAAAGACAATATTGAAAAAGCTTTGGAAGAATTAAAGCTGCAAACAGAAGATTAACAACGTAGACAAGCCAGGACAGAGAATGCTCAGTCCTGGCTTGTCTTATTTGACATAATACTTAGAAAATTAAGAAAAATACCTAGGATTTTAATGCTTACAGCGGGTTATGGCGCGGGACACGAACTAGCAGCATACGCGACTAAAGAGTATTGTCATCAACATGGACTTGCTAACGTTCAAATCATAGATTTAATGAAAGAAGCTTATCCGCTATTAAACGATGGTCCTGATCCAGAGTTTACACCRCAATTGTTGGAYCTTCTCTCCAAWTATCAGATYAAAGCCRCATTYTTTGTACTTGGGKCYAAAGCGGAGAAGTATCCAGATATCATTCTACGAATTCATCATGAAAGTCATCTGATTGGTATTCATAATTATGTCCATTGGACGAACGCACTTATGACCCCGGGAAAAACTTCGTGTCTTTCGCTAAAAGACTCTCAGTTATGTGCATTTTGCAAAAGTCACCTCCAAGATAATTTAATATGCTCAATGTTTAATTTTCGTTGAGGAGAAATGGATTTAATGGGAGGGTTTGCAACCAAGCAGAATTAATAGTGGAAAATCTTTATCATATATACCATCCGTATAGGTTCAGTTCATCGAATTGATCGTTCAAAATCTTGAATACCTTAAAATCTTTCTATACATTGTTTTGTCTTTAAGCGTATTAAAAATACTCATATCTGGCCCAGTATTAATCTCTAGAATCCATGGCTTCATATTTGAATCAATAGCAATATCAACTCCGAAAGCTTTTTTTCTTCTATAACTTTCTCCGAGAACAATAC
>NZ_JBFTQB010000979.1:0-2282 GCF_056398785.1 Paenibacillus sp. 01T422
TTTGAAGATAGTGTAGTCACGTCTTTAATTCACACTCCGGAGGTCGGGATTTTAAATAATAACCTAAATGTAACATGATTAGTCTTTTTTTCATAGTGATGAAAAAAAACGATTTTACAATGCTCTAGCCTTGTCATACAGTTAGTTCAAAAGCAGTGGAAGGTGATGAGAGCCATGTCTGACCAATCACAAGTTGCTCAAGTTTTTTTGCAGGAGTCGATTCGAGCTTTTGAAAGTATGAAGAAACTGGCGGATCAAGCATTTGCGCAAGCTGCGGACGAGCATTTTTATCAAACCTTAGATGAAGAGTCGAACTCTCTGGAAGTGTTGATCAAACACATGCATGGGAATATGTTATCCCGTTGGGTCGATTTTCTGACAACGGACGGGGAAAAGGATTCGCGGGAGCGCGATAAGGAATTTGAAAGCAGCCGTCACTCGCGGGAGGAGCTTATTTCTTTGTGGGAAGATGGGTGGAAAGCGTTGTTTGAAGCGCTACACTCGCTTACTTCAGAGGATCTTCTTCGCATCATTCGCATTCGCGGGCAAGAGCTTACTGTCATTCAAGGCATTCAGCGTCAGGTGTCTCATTATGGCTATCATGTGGGACAAATTGTGCTCCTGAGCAAACACTGGGCCAGCCAAAGTTGGAAAACACTCAGTATTGCAAGAGGACAATCGAAAGCTTTCAGGCCATCTTAAGTCCGCACTTGGGTTCAAAACGATTTTCGATTATGATGGATAGCATAAATGACTATTATTGCCCTCTGGAAGGAGTATTTACAGCATGTCAGAATCCAAACAGCTTCATGTGGCACTCATTCAAATGGATATCACGATCGGTGAGCCAGATACGAACTTTACACGATTGGAGAAACTTCTCCAAGATGCCGTACAAAATAATCCCAAACCGGATGTCATTGTTTTTCCTGAGATGTGGAATACCGGCTACGCCTTAACTGAGATTCAGCAGCTTGCAGATGTGAATGGGGAACGGACTAAAGCGCTCTTGAGCGGTTTTGCCAAAGCGAACGATGTGAATATTATTGGCGGCTCGATTGCCGATAAAAAGGAAGACCGTGTGCTGAACACGATTTATGCGTTCGATCGCGAAGGAATGGAAATTGCGGAATATTCCAAGATTCATTTATTCCGCTTAATGGACGAAGAAAAGTTTCTGCACAGCGGTGACCAGCTTGGCCGATTTGAGCTCCAAGGCGTACCGGCTGGCGCAATGATTTGCTACGATATTCGCTTCCCGGAGCTGGCGCGCAAATTAGCGCTGGATGGAGCTAGAATCTTATTCGTACCTGCAGAGTGGCCGCATCCGCGATTGCATCACTGGCGTACGCTGCTCATGGCTAGAGCGATTGAGAATCAGATGTACGTCGTTTCTTGCAACCGTGTCGGAACGAGCGGTACAACGAGCTTCTTTGGGCATTCCATGGTTATTGACCCTTGGGGCGAAGTGCTTGTGGAAGGCGACGAAAGCGAAGCCATTTTGCATGCAACCATTGATCTTGAGGAAGTTGTGCGTGTAAGGGCTAAAATCCCAGTTTTTGAKGACCGCCGTCCGCATTTGTATTAATTTTTTTTGAATTAGGCTGTAGGTATTTGATTTTTTGTCGGTTTTTCTGTAAACTAAAGCCAATTGAATGATCAATTGCGGCAGTGAGGGATGAATAGTACTTGAACAACTTCTTGTTCAGCGAGCTGGGGACGGTGAGAGCCCAGACAGAAGCTCAAGGAAAAGGCTATCCGGAGCCGATACGATAAAGGGGATACATGGCTTTTACAGGTGTATCAACTAGGGTGGAACCGCGGGTGCGTAAGGCTCTCGTCCCTAGGCATGATTTGATGCCTTTGGATGTGGAGCTTTTTTTGCGTGCTCATATCCAAACGGACGTCTTAGGGCTTAGCCCCATTATGATAAGCTGAAGGAGCGAATGAACAATGAGTGTTACGATGGATCAAGTTGTCGCATTAGCAAAGCACAGAGGTTTTGTTTTCCCAGGTTCCGAAATTTATGGCGGTTTGGCCAACACATGGGATTACGGTCCGTTAGGTGTTGAATTGAAGAATAATATCAAACGTGCTTGGTGGAAAAAATTCGTTCAGGAATCCCCGTACAACGTGGGTCTTGACGCTGCCATCCTGATGAACCCACAGGCTTGGGTAGCTTCAGGTCACGTAGGTAATTTCAACGATCCAATGATCGATTGCAAAAACTGTAAAGCACGTCACCGTGCGGATAAGCTGATTGAGAATAAGCTAGCTGAAAA
>NZ_JBFTQB010000980.1:0-2282 GCF_056398785.1 Paenibacillus sp. 01T422
GGTCAAAGTTGCGCGTAAATTTGGTTTTACTATTTACATCTCTGAAGTCGTAGTGATGGAAGCAAGACGACATTATCAAAAAGATATTGAGAATCAGTTTGAACAGCTAAAAAAATCTATTAGTGAGTATCGAAAAGTTCCTCGACTTCCGAAAATGACTATTGAGGTGCCTGATGTAGAAGAAGTAGTTGGTCAATTTGATTCTCATTATAATGCATTAATTAATGAAGGGTTAGTTAAAGTTATACCTTATGATAATAATATTCTTCCTGAACTTGTTCACAGGTCAATTAATCGAATCAAACCATTTACAGAGAGTAAACAGGAATTTAGAGATGCAATTATTTGGCTTTCTTATGCAAAATTAGCTGAAGATAATGATTTGCAAAATTGTTTCTTCATTACTAAAAACTCATCTGACTACTTTGATGGAAAGAAAAGTGGAAATCTCCATCCAGATCTTCTAAAAGACTCAAAACGATTCACAGTGTACGCAACAGTCGAGGGGATGATGTTGAGTGAATCAGTTAAAGAATATATAGATAATTTAGATTTAATTCAATGGATTGATCATAATGATCTCAATAAAGATAAAGTGTTGGAATTTGTACAACCTTTTTATGATAATTTCTGGAATGAGGCAGTTGATATAGTCAACGAGCTTTCGCCTACAGATATTAATGATTTATATCTTCCATATGGGTTTGTTCAACTATGGTCGTTAGATTTTCAAATGGTTTCGGAGTGGGAATTCGAGCCGATGGCTGAAGAAGTTATTTTACGAGCAACAATCGTTCTCGAGGGGAATTTAGAGATAGAATCAGATATTGGTGAAGGTGATACTCTGAATTATCCTTCCGAAGAAGTTAAATTTGAAGCGAATATTACAGCAATATATGACCGAATAGAAGGAAAGATATATTCGCTGGAAATTGATGATATGGAAATGAATTTTGAGCCGACTGATTTATGAAGAAGAGAACCAAAAGACTAAGCATTATTAATTTACTACTACTCTTCGAATGTTGATAAATTATTAAGGGTCAGAGAGAGAATGTATTCCGGCTCTTTGATAAATATTTAATTAAACATTCCATTAAATAGCTATAATTTAATTTCGAAAGTTATGCATTGCTAGCAATACACATTTAGCTGTTTATTGCATTTAAAACAAATTCCAAATCATTACATGGTTGTTGTTCATTAGGGGGAATTTTGATACATTATTTGGATGTGATAATTAGAATAACTTGTAACACTTGGGGGAGATTTCGTGGAAGTTCGTCTGCCGAATCGCTTAGATAGAGTTAATATGTATAAACTGATTAACCAAACAATAAACAGCGATTTTTTACCAGTTGCTGATGAGTTTGAATTTAACTTTCAAACTTTAAGTTTTATTGAACCTGTGGGAGTTACTGTTTTAAGTAATTTAACAGAATGGCTTATGAAAAGGAATGTAAAACTCAGGTGGACTGGACCTAGTGATCAGAACATCCCATACCATGATGCTATCTGCTATCTTGATGACTCGGCATTCTTTAAAAGATATCTCGGTAAATCTCTTAGGAAATTCGCAACTGTAAGAGGGACAACAATCCCACTGGAATTAGTTTCTTACTCGGATAGTTATCAATGGCTTGAAAAAACTATTTTTTGGCTGTCTAGAAAATTAAATATCACACCGCAGTCGCTAGTGAATATTAAAGTATGTATGGAGGAAGTTTTCAATAATATTAATGATCACTCACAAGAAAACATTGGATGTGTGTTTGCACAACATTACCCTAATCTTAAGTTGGTCAGGATAGCCATTTCTGACTTTGGAGTTGGTATTCCTTATAATATAAATAAAGTTAGACCTGGCATTCAGGATTCAGAAGCAATATTGTTAGCAACGGAACAAGGTTTCTCAACAAAAAGTAATCCTAAAAATAGAGGAGCAGGTCTAGATACATTGATTTATAATGTTGTAAATAATCTTCAAGGCAATGTTTACATTCATTCAAATCATGGTATACTTAATTGTACGTACACTAGTTCTGGAACCACAAAGCAGACTCAAAATCATTCTGGCTTTTATCCAGGTACTCTGCTAGAAATTGTGTTTAGAACTGATGCGATAGAAAATATTACTGACAGTGAGGAGGAGTTTGAATGGTAATGGTGAATGTAGTTGATCATGTCAGTCATTGCTACTCCAATGCTGATGGCGATATGATTTATCAGGTTCTAACAACACATTTTGCGAAAAAAAATCAAGTAATGCTTTCCTTTAAAGG
>NZ_JBFTQB010000981.1:0-2280 GCF_056398785.1 Paenibacillus sp. 01T422
CATTTTGCCAAGCTTGAGCGAACGATAGAGATTGCGCAGAAACTCGACACGAGTTTTATACGGATA
Organism: Paenibacillus sp. 01T422; assembly: GCF_056398785.1. Lineage (NCBI taxonomy): Bacteria > Bacillati > Bacillota > Bacilli > Caryophanales > Paenibacillaceae > Paenibacillus > Paenibacillus sp. 01T422. The sequence goes on from NZ_JBFTQB010000981.1 coordinate 67, forward strand.
TTCTCTTTTTGGAGAGAGAAGGAACCGGAAGCGTACACAGATGTGATCGCAACCCATTTGAAAAAAGCTGCAGAAATTGCTGCAATGCACAACGTTACCTTGTTGTTAGAGAATGAGGGCTCCTGCAACGGAGGCTTTGCCTTCGAAGTAGCATCGCTAATTCGTAAAGTCAACTCTCCAAACTTGAAAGCCTTATGGGATCCCGGCAATGAAGCCTTGGGTGAGCACTGGTCTTATCCCCGCGTGTATAACGAAGTCAAAGACCTGCTRGCTCACGTGCATCTGAAGGATGCCTTAATCGAGAGCGGAGGTAAACCCTCCTGCGTGCCGATTGGTTCCGGTAGCGTTCCATATGTGCAGCAAATTCTTGATTTGGAAAATGGGGGATACCAAGGCCTATATGTCATTGAGACTCACTACATTCCACCTGGCGGCAGTAAAATGGAAGGGACTAAGCAATCGTTGGAGGGACTCAGAAAGTTGTTTAGCCATCACTCGTTGTCGGAAGAGAAGGCAGAGCAGCTTAAAGTGAAAGTATTTGAGAATCGCCAGGTCATGGGAGCTGCAGCTGCCCTATCCGCAGCAACGAAGATCAAAGAGTTGCTCTCACAAAAAGACAAAGTGAGGATCATTTTTGCAGCAGCCCCTTCTCAGAATGACTTTTTGGCTGAACTCGTGAAGCAGGAAGGCATCGATTGGTCGCGTATCATCGCATTCCATATGGATGAATATATCGGTCTTCCCGATGATGCACCGCAAAAATTCGGCCAGTTTTTATGGGACAGATTGTTCAAGCTGGTTAAACCCGGAGAGCTCCACTTGATTCAAAGCTCATCTGCAATTGAGCAGGAATGCCAGCGTTATGGCGATCTAATTGCAGCTGGGCCAATAGATATCATTTGCCTGGGTATCGGAGAAAACGGCCATATTGCTTTTAATGATCCTCCTGTGGCCGACTTTGCAGACGACCTCATCATTAAGCCGGTTGAACTGGATGCTGCTTGCCGGCAACAGCAGGTCAACGATGGTTGTTTCCCAGACTTTGCAGCAGTTCCTACCCATGCTCTGACTTTGACCATACCGGCGATGATGTCCGGCGCGCACTTATATTGCATCGTACCAGGATCTACCAAACGCGCAGCTGTTGAACAAACGCTCCGCGGACCCGTAACTACCTCCTGTCCGGCATCCATCTTGCGTACACATTCAGATTGTACCTTGTATGTGGATCGAGATTCCTATGGACTGCTACAGCCACTTCAAGTATCAACACAAGGAGAGGGTCATGCATGATCAGATCTATCGAAGAGTTGGAAGCCAAACTTGCTGAGCCATCAGATGCATTAATTCAGGATCTCACAGCGGTGGACGGGGATATTATGCTTCTTGGTATTGGCGGGAAGATGGGGCCAAGCTTAGCAAGGCTTGCCAGGAATGCATTGAATAAAGCAGGTGTGAAGAAAACAATTTGGGGCGTTTCACGTTTTTCCGAGGCTGGTTTGAAAGAGCAGTTGGAACAGGAAGGCATCCGTACGATTGCGTGCGATTTATTGGATGATAAGCAACTCCAGGGACTTCCTGATGTGAAAAATATCATTTACATGGCTGGCAATAAATTTGGGACGACGGGACGCGAGCATTTTACATGGGCAATGAACGCATACCTGCCAGGACGTGTAGCGGAAAAATTTAAGAACTCCCGTATCGTGGTCTTTTCATCTGGCAATATTTATCCATTTACCCCTGTGTTTCAAGGCGGTGCCACAGAATCGCAGACCCCATCACCGCTTGGCGAATATGGTCAATCAACGCTTGGTCGTGAACGCATATTTGAATATTTTTCTCGGAAATATGACATTCCGATGGTCATTTATCGACTAAATTATGCGATTGATCTTCGTTATGGCGTGCTGCTGGAAGTAGCCAAAGCAGTAAAAATCGGAAAGCCAATCGATGTGACCATGGGCCACGTGAATTGCATTTGGCAAGGAGACGCCAATGAAATTGCTTTGAGGAGTCTAAACATTTGTTCAAGTCCTCCGAATGTTTTGAATGTAACTGGTCCAGAAACGATGTCCATGCGCTGGATCGCTCATGAATTCGGTAAACGATTGGGCATTCAACCTGTCATTGTTGGGCAGGAAGCTGAGGATGCGCTGTTAAATAATGCTTCTAAAGCCTTTCAATTATTCGGCTATCCACGGGTGGCACTAC
>NZ_JBFTQB010000982.1:0-2278 GCF_056398785.1 Paenibacillus sp. 01T422
GGATGATGACGATGGATGATGACGATGATTCATGGATATGAAGTTGCGGGAACGAGAGTTTGCACAGGAAAACAAGTGTATGAAAGCATCTGTTGTGGTCATTTCTATTTTTATGTTTGTACTGACAGCGTGCACCAATATGAATCAAAGGCAATCGGTGATAATGAAGCCGTCTCCGAGTGCGACTTCCATCGATTCACAATCAAGCGCTCCAATTAGCTCAATTCATCCACGTCAATCAGAGATGGTCACTTCTAAGCAAACTCCTGCACCGAGTAGTGCGGTAGCAACAGTTCCAGTCCAACCATCGGTTACTGTCCCGGCTGGTGAAGGGACAAAACCTGATCATGTCGTCATTGTTGTAGAAGAAAATCACTCATATGAGACTTTAATTGGGAATCGTGCTGCTCCCTACATGAATGCATTGACCAAGCAAGGCGCGTTTTTTACGCATTCCTATGCCGTAGCTCATCCGAGTCAGCCGAATTATTTTGTTCTGTTCTCGGGTTCTGATCAGGGGGTTAAAGACGATTCTTGCGGACATGTGTTTAAAACTCCAAATTTGGCGAGCGAGCTGGTACAAGCAGGCTATACATTTTCAGGATATTCGGAAGATTTGCCTGGGGTTGGTTCTACTGCTTGTACCAATCATCAATACGGCCGAAAACATAGCCCTTGGGTGAGTTTCTCTAATGTTACGAAAGAAAGTAACTTACCGTTCTCACAATTTCCAACGGATTATAGCAAACTCCCTACAGTTTCTTTTGTCATACCGAATTTGGATAATGATATGCACGATGGAACGATTCTATCCGCAGATAATTGGCTGAAAACCCACATAGGACCTTATGTCACTTGGGCACAAAGCCATAATAGCTTGCTTATCCTTACATGGGATGAGGATGATTCTTCGAAAGATAATCATATCCCGACGATCTTTGTTGGAGCGATGGTCAAACCTGTAACTTACGATCAGCGAATAACGCATTTGAATGTTTTACGAACAGTAGAAGATTTATATCATCTGCCATATATGGGGGCTACAGCGGATGTGTCTGCCATTCAAGGTATATGGAAAAACAAGCTCAAATAACATTAAACAAAGGCTATCCCCAAAAAATCATCAAATGACTAGGGGATAGCCTCTTATTGTTGTATTAGCTAGTAAGGGTTATCAAAGCTTCTAGAGCTGTTTTACATGCTTCAGGATCTTGATGTACGGCTCGTACTTGCCTCAAGACCTTATCAATGGCACTGTCAACTTCGGTCCACTTTTTCTTGTTCATAGGTTTGAGTTTGGCCTCTGAAGTATCCCATGTATGCTCCAAATCATCAACGCGTGATTTAGCGCCAGCGGCATTCCCTGCATTCACAAAACCAAGCGTATCCTCCGCTATTTTCTTGAAACTAGACAAATCACCTAGAGGTGCGGCCTGCTGAACGGAACTAGTTGAATCCCCTTGAGGAAGAGCATCTTGGAGATTCGTACTACGCCAATAATAGCCTGCTCCTGCCGCTATTACTAGGACACCTACAACGACGACAACTTGCCACATGACGGCGAATCCTTTCGTCTCATTGGCTGGCTTTGTTGATGGGGGTGCKACTACATCTCGCTTCGWGATKGARAGGAAAATGATGATCAGTAAGATGGCYAAAARGAATATGATGCTTGTTATCGTTGCYCCTAAWCCCAACCCGCCGAACTCCGGTGTTTGYGATAAYAARTCCCCAATCGAAGCCCCYAAAGGACGCGTCATGATGTAGGCGATCCAGAATGCCAACACAGCATTAAGACCAAAACGCCAGGCGATGGTCACGCARGCAATGACTRCACAAATAATAAGTCCTGTAACAAGGTAACCGAGTCCAAGGCTCTCTGCCATGAGATCTCCTGCTGCCGTTCCAAGTGCAAATGTGAAAAGGATCGTTARCCAATAAAAAGCTTCTCTTCGCTTRGTGAAGATGGAATGGATAGAGAGTGTTTTTTCTTTGGCGTACCAGAAAGATAGGCACAGTACTAGGATAACACTGAAAATGGCMGTRCTGACTTCAAGTGGGACGCCTATGCTATCTGTCAAATTGTCAGTAACGAGAGTTCCAAAGATGCTGATCAAGACGACCGTCAGCCAGTATAAACTAGGCATGTATTTCGTCGCTTTAAACTGAAAGAAGATCACRGCTAATAATAAAACGCCMATTACAACGGASGTACCCGTCAGTCCAAAGCCAAGATTAACGTTAAGGAAGTCAGCAGCAGTCTCACCAATGGTGGTAC
>NZ_JBFTQB010000983.1:0-2276 GCF_056398785.1 Paenibacillus sp. 01T422
CTGCTGGTCAGATAAGGTTTGAGCATTGTATTCTAGACTGTTGATACTTGTCGTCTTCTTACCCTTCTTAAATTCAGCAGCAGAAACAAGCCCACTAGAGGAAACTGTTCCCGCCGATCCGCCGGAGCTACCTTTATTTTTATAATCTTTAGCGCTAATCAATGCCATATTGGGTTCCTCCTTTTACTGTAGGTAGCCCATATACTCCTGAATGAGCGCCTCACGTTTTGCTTCGTCGTACCAATCTGGATCACCCTTCGCCAATGTAATTGCTTGTTTGCGGAGTGAAGAGTCTTGAGTGCTTTGTTTCTGGATGGAACTTGTTACTGACTTCTTGATCTGTTCGAAGCCAGAAGTGCCTAATTGTCGTGTGATTTCTCCACGGTTTGCGTCTAGCCAACCTTCATACTCAGAAGGCTCTAGCTGTGACAACTCATCCATTACCTGACCTTCGAATACGCGCTGCCCTTGCTGATCGTTATAGCGCTGTTGAGTAACGGAGGAACTACCACTTCCAGAGCTATTCGCTTTAGATGCTGATGTATTGGCATTCTGCTGAGCGATCTTGATGTTGGCGTCCTGACCTTCTCTCTGAAGTGTTGGCTTGCCATTATATGTTCCAGTAACTCCAGACTCCGCAAGCAGCTGTTCAAACGCCTGTTGGATTGCATTCAGCGGCTTCATACCAGCCACCTGTGAGTATGCAAGAGCAGGATCATTCTTCGGATCAACATTTACTCCATATAGCTGTGATAGAGTGTTTGCTAGATTAATATGATCCTGCTGGGAAGTTCGGTTATTATTCCATTGTGTTTGCTCATTGTTGAAGTTTTGCTGATTCAGTCCGTTTAATAGATCTGCTATGGATGCCGTATTTCTAAACTGATCTTGTTGTGAATTATAGGTATCGCGCTGTGTCTGATAATCTCGGTTCGCTTGATCCTGCCAACGTCCATATGCCTGCTGCTCAAGTTGTGGAAGAAGCTGAGAGTTGACCTTTCCAATAGCATTCTGCTGCATTCCGTTGGCCTGCGTTGTAGCAGAAGAGGAGTTTCCGATTCCACGTCTGCCGAGCGAGACGAGAGCGTTATTCGTCGCTACATTCGCCCCTTGTGTGGCTGATTTGATTGCATCTTGATAAATTGGATCTGACTGCGAATTATAACTGAATGCTGCTGGAGCTTGATATTGAAACGGCTGGGTGTTATTTGCCTTCTGCGTCAAAGTATTCACCAGACCGTCGAGCTGAGTATTGCGCTGTTGGTTCCGATAGTTGTTCAATGCACCACCAAGCGCTTCGGATGTACCGTAAGTGCTGCCGTCTGACTCTGGCGTTGCTCCGTAGAAATCCTTTCCGCCAATCTGTACCATTTTACGATTCGCGTCATAGGAGATGTCTTGATCATTAATCCCGTTATCAGTCAGATATTTACGTACGCCAAGCATTGTTTGTGCCATGCGATCACCCTTTCTTGGAATAGAAAAAGAGCCGCCGTAGCGACTCTAGTTAGATTACTTTTGTAGTCCTTCGAACAAAGCTTTCATTGCTACTAAGCGTGATTCATTATCAGCGATGGTTTTCGCTAATTCTTTACTTGAATTTGTGCTTGGGTCCCATTTGGAAAGCGTCAATTTCAAACCTGGTAAAATGGTTTCGATGCCAATAATCTCATCTTTCAAATAAGCAATTTGTTTATCTTTAGGCAAAGTAGAATCAACCAATTGCTGGTCATTCTCTTCCGGTTCTGATTGTTGCGGTGCATCCATTGGTTTCGGAGTTACTTCCACTTTGGTACCTCCTTTTTCAGTTAATTCAATACCCATGTCAGCGTTAAACTTTACATCCATGTCTAGTGCTTCACCAATAGCTCTAACCGGCAAATAACTCGTACCATCAACGACTACTGCTTGTGTATCAAGCTGTTTACCTCCAATTTTCACAGGAAATTGTCCTTGTATGGCTTTACCTATAACACTTTCTATTTCTTCAGCGTACGCTGAACCTGCCGCAGTGACTGCCACTCCGACTAATAGACCTAACATGAACTTTTTCATCTCATCAACCTCGCATGGTATTTTTAGCTAAATTATACCAGACAATATGCTACTTGACTTTAAGGACCTGCAGATTCTAATGCAGTAACACGGGAGCTTAACGAGTTAATCTGAGATTGTAAATTATTTAATTCTGTTTGCAAACTAATATTGTTGAATCTATTGTGAAATACACTCCACGAATTAACGGAAATTTTATATCCAGTAGCGCACTCTAGATG
>NZ_JBFTQB010000984.1:0-2275 GCF_056398785.1 Paenibacillus sp. 01T422
AATTGATAATGCCCATAATGATCGTAAAGAAAATGACTGGCGACAACATTGGCAGTGTTATATTGCGGAACTGAGAGATTTTGCCTGAACCATCAATTTCTGCTGCTTCGTAGAGATCTTTCGGAATCCCCTGCAAGCCCGCTAAATAGAGCACCATATAGTAACCGATTGAATGCCAAATACTAACAATAATTACCGAGAGGAGTGCCCAATGTGTCGATGCCAGCCAAGTTGGCGGATTGTCAATCCCGAGGCTTCTGAGGAAGCCATTAATCGGCCCCATGGTCGGATTATAGAGCAGCTGCCACACGACGGCTACAGCAATGGTTGCTGTAATGTGAGGCAGGAAAATCGCCGTTCGAAATATTTTAACGCCTCTCAAACCTTTATTGAGGGCGACTGCTGCCAAAATCGCAAGAATTAGCGTCACCGGTACAGAAACCGCTGTCATAAGTAAACTATTGAGCAAGGAGATACGGAATGTTTCATCACTCCATAAGCGCGTATAATTCGATAATCCCGCAAATTCAATTGCGCCGAACCCGTTCCAGTCCGTAAAGCTCATGAGGAAGGATGCACAAACCGGTAAGCAGATGAAAATCAAAAATCCAAGTATATTGGGAAGCAAGAATGTATACCCTGTCAATCGATTACGCCGTAATGCTTTGCTCGAAACCTTCATATGCTTCCCCCTATCCAAGCAGTCGAGCTTCACCTTCTATCAGCGAAGCCCGGCTGTTTCTGTTCTGTCACTTACTTTTTGCCTGCTTTGTAATCCTTGGCATATTTATCGGCCCATTCTGATGCAACGCGTTGTCCAATCTTTTGAATGGCTTGATCGACGGTCTGAGCGCCAGTAAGAGCCATTTCGCCTTCTTGCTTGTAGACACTGCCTACCAAAATGTTTTTCACACCTGGCAGCAGCGGGTATTCCGGATATTCTTTTTGCTCCACGAAAAAGTGGATGTTTTTAGGTTTCAAGCTGCCATCGCCAATATATGTCTTGCGGATTTCATCATTGATATAACCTGTAAGAAAGCCTTTTGCCGCAAATTGCTTCGCGCCTTTCACGCCGGTCATAAATTGAACGACTTTGAACGCTTCCTCTTTGTGTTTAGAGTTCTTGTTCACCATTAAGGACACTGGAGTAGCCAAGCTTGTATTGGCTGCTACGCCATCTGGATGCGGAACCGGAACAACGTCCCAATCAAAACTGATTTTCTTCTCAGCTTCTGCTTGTCTAAGTTGTGCCACATGCCAATCCCCGATCAGATTCATCGCCACATTGCCCTTCTGGAAAGCGGAATTGTAATGGGCGGATGTCGTAATTTGCTCTGCCCATCCCATGATCGAGCCGTCTTTTTCCATATCCATCCGGAATTGAAGCCCTTTCTTGAACACTGTCAGGTCTTTATCGATGATCGAAGCGCCGGTTTGAACACCTTGCATATACCACGTTTGTGCCCATGGATGTATGAATGCACCGTAAGTTTTGTTGGCGCCTTCCCCTTTCGTCATCTTCTTCGCCAACTCACGGAATTCGTCCCATGTCATGTCCGCTTTCGGATAGGCGACGCCGGCTTGATCGAACAACGTTTTGTTGTAAAAGAGCATCCAGTTGGATTTCCGGTAAGGAAGCCCGAAAACTTTATCGTTAACTTTTAATGCATCATACAGCGGGCCATACCCAGAGACATCCACATTTGCCTTTTTGACATAATCATCTAACGGCTCCAAAATACCAGTGTCCAGAAACACATCCATGTTGCCGCCGAACAAATCGATACTATCCCCAGAGGACAGCTGCATGCGAAGCTTTTCATAGTACTGCGCCTGTGGAATCGTTTCGAATTGTACTTGAATGTTCGGGTTCTCTTTGTTAAATTCGGCATAGGCCGTTTTAAATGTCTCCAAATCATCCTGTAGAACAGTTGCTTTCAAACTTACTTGCGATGCTTTTGCATCTGGGGATGCCGTGTTTTTATCTCCTGCCGACTGCCCAGCGGAACCGCATCCGGCAAGCAATCCCAACAACAATGTGCCGGTCACGCCAAGTTTCAAACTTTTTTTCATTTGACACCCACCCTTTTTTTGATATGATTTGTGTGCGCTTTCTTATTTTGAATTATACGTAGACTCCAGGCAGGCCGACAGATGAATATTTTATTCCCCCTAGTGGCTGATGAGAAGGAAGTGATCCCATGCTGTTCGTTACGCTTGTACTGCTCATTTTCACCATTTTGTTCACGTATAAGAAGCTAAACCATGCATCAAC
>NZ_JBFTQB010000985.1:0-2267 GCF_056398785.1 Paenibacillus sp. 01T422
TGTAGGTACGGGTGTTATGGGGAAAAGTATGGCGGGTCATTTTATGCAGGCGGGCTATCAGGTTCATCTGTACAATCGGACAAAATCCAAAGCACAGGAGCTCATCGATCAAGGTGCACATTGGCAGGAATCCCCTGGACAATTAGCTGGGCAGTGCGATGTGATTATTACGATGGTAGGTTTCCCAAGTGATGTGGAAGAAATATATTTAGGCGAAAATGGTATTTTGCAAAATGCTAAGCCGGGAAGTTATGTCATCGATATGACAACGTCCTCTCCCAAGCTTGCCAAACAAATTGAGAATGAAGCGCGTACCCGCGGGTTGTTCTCACTCGATGCACCCGTTTCAGGCGGAGATGTTGGAGCGAAAGAAGCGAGACTGTCGATTATGGTGGGGGGCTCGCGTGATGCATTTGACGCGGTGCTGCCGCTATTTGAGAAAATTGGTACGAATATCGTCTATCAAGGGGAAGCGGGAGCAGGCCAGCATACCAAAATGTGCAACCAAATCGCCATTGCCAGCAATATGATGGGCGTGGTCGAGGCGCTCGTTTATGCGGAAAAATCAGGACTAGATCCTGCTACGGTGCTTAAAAGCATTGAATCAGGTGCGGCGGGCAGTTGGTCATTAAGCAATTTGGCGCCGAGGATGATCGCCGGTAATTTCGCACCTGGCTTTTATGTGAAACATTTTATTAAAGATATGAAAATTGCCCTTCAATCAGCCGAAGAAATGAATGCCAAGCTGCCAGGACTTGCTCTGGCCAAATCGCTATATGAGCAGTTGGCTGCCAGCGGTGAAGAAAATAGCGGGACGCATGCGTTGTATAAACTGATAAGCAAACTTTGATTGAATAAGCTCGGGGGAGAGGGACGTCCGTGAAAATTGTCATTGCACCTGATTCTTATAAGGGAAGTTTAAGCGCAAAAGAGGCTGCTCTTGCTATAGCGAAAGGCATTCAAAAGGCTGCACCCTCTTCGGATACAGTGCTTGTTCCGATGGCTGACGGCGGCGAGGGAACGGTAGATAGTCTCATTAGCTCGACGCAGGGGACCAAAATCAACGTTACAGTAAGCGGGCCATTGTTGAACAATGTGACAGCTGAATACGGCGTTCTTGGCGACAATGAAACCTGTGTCATCGAGATGGCTACGGCTTCAGGTCTCTATTTAATCTCAGAGGAACAGCGAAATCCATGGCTGACGACGACTTACGGGACAGGGCAACTGATCAAACATGCGCTGGATCATGGGTATCGTAAATTTATTCTGGCGATTGGCGGCAGCGCAACCAATGACGGGGGAAGCGGTATGCTTCAAGCGCTGGGGTTAGTGCTCCGAGATGCGGAAGGACAACCAGTTCCCCATGGTGCGCTAGGTCTCCCGAAGATCCGCAGCATTGATGCTGCGGATTGGGATGTTAGGATAGGCCAATCGAGCTTTACGATTGCCTCTGATGTGGTTAACCCGTTCATCGGCCCGCAAGGAGCGTCCTATGTATTCGGCCCGCAGAAGGGGGCGACCCCTGAGATGGTGCAAGAGCTGGACGAGGCGCTCCGTCATTGGGCGGATATGATCGAGGCGCACACGGGTATTGCTGTTCATCATCTGCCTAGCGCAGGGGCGGCGGGTGGACTTGGCGGTGCGTTCCAAGCTTTCTTCCCCTCAACCGTTCAACGCGGCGTTGAGATTGTGATTGCGCAAAGCAACCTAAACCAACACTTGCAGGGGGCTTCTCTCGTGTTTACGGGAGAAGGCCGGACAGATGCACAGACGGCCTCAGGCAAAGCTCCCATGGGCATTGCCCAAGCTGCGCAGAAGCTTGGCGTTCCTGTTATTGTGTTGAGCGGCTCTATTGGAGACGGTGTGGAATCCCTCTATGACCATGGCATTACGAGCATCCATAGTATCGTCAATGGACCGATGTCGCTGCAAGAAGCTATGGAGAGGACCGGGGAGCTGCTGACGCAAAAGGCGGAGCAGGTCATACGGACTTATCTGGCTGCGAAGGTGTAACGTGTACAACAAAAGCTTAGAAAAACGCAAAGTCTGCTTGCCTCCCCGCGCGGGAGGTTGGGCAGACTTTTTGGTTACTTAGGTGATGGAGAACGTACTGCGTATGGGGCATACCACCTCCCTCGCCAGTAACAAATTACAAAAACCTAGCGAGGACTCCGCTAAGGCTCCAGTTAAAGGAACTATTCTAGCCGCATAGAGTCCTCTATTCGGAGGAAATCGAGCGATTTCCTCTTTGAGCGGAACTGTGG